>NZ_AMRI01000014.1 GCF_000299915.1 Gallaecimonas xiamenensis 3-C-1 | reverse complement strand
TTTTTTGCGTTTAAAGCCTCGGAAAAGCGCCTTACGATCCTGCTGGGCTGGGTGCAAAACACTCCAGTCTTGTCTGCCCAGCAAGAGAGGCGCTCCAGCAGAGCAGCTCCTTCCCCCCTTCCAATCTGGCGTCTTACCATCTCGATATTCTTAAACGTGTTGGCTCCCGTGGGACAGAGTCATCAGCCTTGTTTTCGGCTACACCATGGCCTGTGCCATGCAGCCTGGCGGCAGGCAGCTAAGCTTTGGGTTTCTGGACCTTACCTTATGGGCTCTTGCCCAGCCGACACAGGAAGCATGGAAATGCAATTACAAGACTGCTTTAGCAAACCCCAGTTGCTGCCCAACATTCCGGAAGTGGTCAAAGATCTGATCGCCACCTTCAACGAATCAGAGCCTGACATGGGTCATATCGTCAGTGAACTGAGCATGGACCCTGTGCTTTCTGCCAAGGTATTGCGACTGGCTAATTCTTCCCGTTTTGGTGGTGTCCGAGAGATAGGATCAGTGAAAGAGGCGGCCATTCGCCTGGGGCTGGAGCGACTGCGCACCCTGGTGATAGCTTCAGGTTTGATCTCGGCGACCAAAGCTATGCAGGGCATCGACTTGCACGCCTTCTGGAACCGCAGCTTCCTGACAGCCGAACTCTGTCGCCAACTGGCAGTGTCGGCAGGGTTACCTGCCGAGCAGCATTTTACCTGTGGCATGCTCCATGATTTGGGCAAGTTGATCCTGGTGGTCACCTTCCCTGCCCGGGCAGACGATGTGGCCACTTTGGCCACCCGCCAGGGCAGGGCCAGTGCCGAGCAGTCCCTGTTGGGATTTACTACAGCAGATATCGGTGCCGAACTGGCGCAGCGCTGGCAGTTTCCGGAGCCTGTGGTGGCAGGCTTAAAACACCAGTTCGATCCCATTTCCAGCGGATCTTTCAGCTCGGAAGCCGCCTTGGTGTTTCTCAGCACTTGGCTGCTAGACCATGGTGCTTTGGCTGGAGGGCAGGAGGCTTGGTCGGAACACCTGGCGCTGACTCTGGGGTTGGATTGGGAGGCTCTGGCCACCGAACCTCCAGCCCATTGGCCAGAAGACATTGCCAAGGTATTGGGGCTGGAATGGAACTCGCTGCTTTCCGCCAGGGATGCGGTTCTTCGAGATGGTAGCCCCTTCTTGCCGGCCGATTAAAAAGGAAGCAAACAGTTGGTTTTGGAGCGAAAAGCCCTTTACCTCCATGTCCTAATAGCTATAATGGCATCCGCTTTAGGGGCGTAGTTCAATTGGTAGAGCACCGGTCTCCAAAACCGGGTGTTGGGGGTTCGAGTCCCTCCGCCCCTGCCATATACAAAAAACCCTGCTCTTCGGAGCGGGGTTTTTGCTTTTCGGGGCCCAACACCCTTGCGATGGGGGCTGTTGTGGGCCGGTGGCCGGACCCTCGCGTCCCTCCGCCCCTGCCATATACAAAAAACCTGCTCTTCGGAGTGGTTTTTTTGCTTTTCGGGACCCAACACCTGCGCGCTGGGCGCTGTTGTGGGCCGGTGGCCGGACCCTCGCGTCCCTCCGCCCCTGCCATATACAAAAAACCTGCTCTTCGGAGTGGTTTTTTTGCTTTTCGGGACCCAACACCTGCGCGCTGGGCGCTGTTGTGGGCCGGTGGCCGGACCCTCGCGTCCCTCCGCCCCTGCCATATACAAAAAACCTGCTCTTCGGAGTGGTTTTTTTGCTTTTCGGGACCCAACACCTGCGCGCTGGGCGCTGTTGTGGGCCGGTGGCCGGACCCTCGCGTCCCTCCGCCCCTGCCATATACAAAAAACCCTGCTCTTCGGAGCGGGGTTTTTGCTTTTAGGGACCCAACACCCTTGCGATGGGCGCTGTTGTGGACCAGTGGCCGGACCCTCGCGTCCCTCCGCCCCTGCCATATACAAAAAACCTGCTCTTCGGAGTGGTTTTTTTGCTTTTCGGGACCCAACACCTGCGCGCTGGGCGCTGTTGTGGGCCGGTGGCCGGACCCTCGCGTCCCTCCGCCCCTGCCATATACAAAAACCTATTCTTAGAAGTGTTTTTTTGTTGTCTACCCACCTTGCTGAATGCCCTCGGCCGGTCTTCTAGACTGCCAGCGTTGCCGAGTACCATCTCGGATTGCTTGACGCAGCTTCAAAGTATTCTTTGCTGTTGTCCGTTTGCTGGCCACCTGTTCATCTTCTACCCTTTAAAGCCTCCGCCTTTATAAGGCGACAGTCAGGACAGACGGAGCCGGGCCATGGACAGGGTCGCACCTCATCACTCCCTTTTTATCATCTTGATTGCCTTTGGCCTCCTTGGTCATGGGGCCATGGTTCATTTTTATTACCCCTTACCTCTGCTGCTGTGGGCTTTATTGCTGTTGCTGCCGGCCTGGCTTGTTTACGGCGGGGCCCGCCGTTTGGGAGAGGTCGCCCTCTGCTGCTTGGCGGCCCTTGGGCTGGGTGGTGCTGGTATGGCCTTGGGGCAGGGGCTGGTGCACCACCATCATGGTGGCATGGCGTTCTGGGGGTTTGCCTGGATGCTGCTGCTTTGCGTCCCGGTATGCTGGCTCAGCTGTACTAAGCGCCCTTTGGCACAGCAGGCCCTGATCCATGGCCTGGCAACCATCTTGATGCTGCTGGGCATGGTGGCTGGCCATCAGGGTGCGGCCTTGCTGGTGCAGTGGCTACCCATGGGCCTGGCTAGCCACCTGGCTATGTTGGCCGGCATGGTTCTGGGGGAGGGTATTGGCATGGTAATAGGACTTTCTTTGGCCGGGCGCCTTTGGCACTCGGCCCCATCAGCGGGCCTTCTGCGGTAAGGGCTCATCAACTAAGGACAGGTTATGGCACAGCTAAAGGTTCGTTATTCGGTCAGGGAATTGCAGGACAGGTACGACAGGGGCGACAAGAAGCCCTTGGAAGACTTGGTGCGGGCTTGGCACAAGATCTGCCTGCTTTCCCCTGACGACCTTAATTCCTTTTTCGTTATCGGTGGCTATCATGGTGAGCCCTTCGCTGGCCAAGGGGCAACGGATCCCAGCTATTGGGGAGGCTACTGCAACCACGGCAATGTGCTCTTCCCCACCTGGCACCGGGTGTACATGCTGCGTATCGAACAGGCCTTAAACGCCATGGTGCCGGGGGTGGCCATGGCCTATTGGGACGAGACCAGTGACGAGACGCTGCGCCTAGGCATACCCAAGGTGCTGACCAGCAAGACCTTCCCCCTCGACGGCCAGCAGATCAAAAACCCTCTCTATTCCTACGTGCTGCAAAAGCAGGTAAATGACGCCGTCCAAGGGGATGAAAACCGCTATACCAAACCGGTCGGTTATGAAACCGTGCGTTATCCCCTGTCTGGCCTGGTGGGCACTGCAGAGGCAAGGGAAGAAACCCGGGCCCACAATGCCGACTTCCCCGATCCGGTAAAAAACACCGAACTGCTGAACCAGAACGTGTTGGCCTGGCTTAAGGGCAAGGATGTGTCCCCAACCGACCCCAATCCCAGCAAGTTCGGTATCTACTGGCAATTTGAAAACTGCCTCAGCGCTCCCAACTACACGGCGTTTTCCAACACCACGTCAGCAGCAGCATGGAACAAAGCCAACAAGGGCCTGACTACTGCCCTTGAAGCGCCTCACAACGACGTGCATCTGGCAGTAGGGGGCTTTGATGTGCCAAACCAGGGCCAGGCCGGGCAAATCCCCGGTGCAAACGGTGACATGGGGGAGAACAACACCGCCGGCCTGGATCCCATCTTTTTCTTCCACCACTGCAATGTCGACCGGATGTTTTGGCTGTGGCAGGTACAGAACGGTTATACCGAGCACTTCGATATCATTCCCGGTTATGCCGGTACCAGCTCCAGCAACCTGCCGGCAGGGCAGGGCCCGGCAGTGGGTCAGCATGCGGACGAGGAGCTGACCATGGACAGCCACCTCTATCCCTTCCTCAAGGACCCAGGCGACCCCCACAGCTTTTTCAGCTCCCGTGACTGCATCAATATCGAAAAACAGCTGGGGGTCACCTACAGCCCCGGTTCCTTGGTGGCTAAAAAGCTGCGCTTTGCCAGCCTGGCAGAGAAGTCGGTGAAAAAGCTGCGGGTCTATGGCATCAACCGGGATCTGTTCTCCGGTTCCTTTGTGATCAGTGCTTATGCCGTTATCCACGGCAAGAGGCACTTCCTGGGCTACCAATCCATCTTGAGCCGCTGGAACGTCAAGCATTGTCAGAACTGCCAGACCCACCTTGGGGTGGAAGCCTTCTTTGACCTCTCCGATCTTAGTGAAGAGGAGATCAAGGCTGCCGACTTCCAGGTGGAGATCCAGCACCGTGGTAGCGCCCTGCCCAAGGCCCTGCAATACCAAACCGAAGTCATCGACTAAGGCGTAGGCCCTTTGCATCCCAAGGGCCTGCTTCTATACTGGGCGCTTCCTTTCAAGAGACGCGCGCTGTGGATTACTTCAATGCCCTGGGCCTGACCCGCTACGTGCCCAGGGCCTCCTCTACTGACCTGGTACTGGGTGTCAGCTTCCCGTTAGACGGTGCCGCCCGGGCCTTTTGCCAGGCGGTGGCCGACAGCCTGGGCCTGCCCCTGGTGGAAGAAGGTCGTGGCCTGCACTGGGGGCCACAAGGGGAGGTAACCCAAGATCCGGCCCAGTGCCTAAAAAGCGCCGCCGCCAAACGGCAACTCTGGCAACAACTCTACAGCGCCTATGATGCTCAGCACGGCTTCTAAGGCCGATTTGTCGCTGCTGGCCCATGTGGAAGCCAGCCAGCACTATCCTTGGACCGACAATCAACTGGCCAGCTGTTTTGACAGTGGTTACCGGGTCAGGCTGCTGTGGCAAGACGACGAGGTGGTGGGGTTTTCCATCTGCCAGCGGGTGCTGGACGAGTCCACCCTCTTTAACCTCTGCGTGCTGCCCCAATGCAGGGGGCTGGGTTATGGAAAGGTATTGATGGCCGACCTGATAGAGGACGCCAAAGCGGCATCCGACAGCGTTATCTTCCTGGAAGTCAGGGCCAGCAACCAGACGGCCATCGGCCTTTATCTAAAAAGCGGTTTTAGCGAGGTAGGCAGGCGCAAGGGCTATTATCGCTGCCATGACGGCCGGGAAGACGCCGTGGTGATGGCCCTTAGCCTGAGCTAAGGGGCCCTAACGGCGCTGTTTAAGAATAGCGCGGGTCCAGGCTATAATTCGCGGCTTACGTTTAGACAGTTGGTGAGTAGCTCATGTCCATCCCTGCCGAGGTCGCCAAGCGCCGCACCTTTGCCATTATCAGTCACCCCGACGCCGGTAAGACCACCATCACCGAGAAGGTGCTGCTGTTCGGACAGGCGTTGCAGAAAGCCGGTACCGTCAAAGGCCGTGGCTCAGGTCAGCACGCCAAGTCCGACTGGATGGAGATGGAAAAAGAGCGGGGCATTTCCGTGACCACCTCGGTAATGCAGTTCCCCTATCGCCAGAGCCTGGTGAACCTGCTGGACACCCCCGGCCACGAAGACTTCTCCGAAGACACCTACCGTACCCTGACGGCGGTGGACTCGTGCCTGATGGTTATCGACTCCGCCAAGGGTGTAGAAGACCGCACCATCAAGCTGATGGAAGTCACCCGGCTGCGCGACACCCCTATCCTTACCTTCATGAACAAGATGGACCGCGAGATCCGCGACCCCATGGAGCTGATGGATGAAGTGGAGAACGTTCTGAAGATCCGCTGCGCGCCCATTACCTGGCCTATTGGCTGTGGTAAGGGTTTCAAGGGGGTCTACCACATTGCCAACGACGAAATCATTCTCTACAAATCCGGCCAGGGCCACACCATTCAGGAGCGCCGGGTCATCAAGGGCCTGGACAACCCCGAGCTTGATACCCTGCTGGGTGGCAGCGTCCAGGATCTGCGCGACGAGCTGGAACTGGTGCAGGGCGCTTCCAACGAGTTTGACCGGGAGGCTTTCCTCAAAGGCGAACTGACCCCGGTGTTCTGGGGCACCGCCCTGGGTAACTTCGGTGTCGACCATATGCTCGACGGCCTCACCGACTGGGCACCCACGCCCCAGCCTCGCCAGACCGATGACCGCCAGGTAACCGCTACCGACGAAGGCTTTTCCGGCTTTGTCTTTAAGATCCAAGCCAACATGGACCCCAAGCACCGGGACCGGGTTGCCTTCCTGCGCATAGTCTCCGGCAAGTACCAAAAGGGCATGAAGATGCACCATGTGCGCATCGGTAAGGACGTGAACATCGCCGACGCCCTGACCTTTATGGCAGGGGACCGTAGCGCCGTTGAAGAAGCCTACCCGGGGGACATCATCGGCCTGCACAACCACGGCACCATTCAGATCGGTGACACCTTTACCCAGGGTGAGAAGATGAAGTTCACCGGCATCCCCAACTTTGCCCCTGAACTGTTCCGCCGCATCCGCCTTAAAGATCCGCTCAAGCAAAAGCAGCTGCTCAAAGGCCTGGTACAGCTGTCCGAAGAAGGCGCCGTGCAGGTGTTCCGCCCCATCGACAACAACGACCTTATCGTGGGCGCCGTCGGTGTGCTGCAGTTTGACGTGGTAGTGGCCCGCCTCAAGGCCGAATACAACGTTGAAGCCATCTACGAGCACATCAACGTGGCCACGGCCCGCTGGGTCGAGTGCAAAGACGCCAAGAAGCTGGACGAGTTCGAGCGCAAGTGCTCCTTGAACCTGGCCCTGGACGGTGGCGACAACCTCACCTACATCGCCCCCACCATGGTCAATTTGAACCTGACCGCCGAGCGTTACCCGGATATCATCTTGCATAAGACCCGGGAACACTAAAGGAGAAGCCCCGCGTTGCGGGGCTTTTTTATGCTCATCGACAGCCACTGCCATATCGATTTTGACGAGCTTGCCCCTTTGGGGCCGCTGCTGGATGCCTGCCGCCAAGTGGGGGTCGAAGCCTTGGTGGTACCCGGGGTCAGCCTCGATCATCTTTCCCGGCCGCTGGAGTTGGCCAGGCAGCACCCCATGCTGTGGCCGGCGGCGGGGTTTCACCCTTGGTATTTGCCAGCGGACAAGGCCGCCTTCGGGGTGCTGGAAGATTTTGCCCGCCGTCATGCCGGGGAGTTGGTGGCCATAGGGGAAGCGGGGCTCGATAAGTTCAAGGGCCCGGACGCCGCCACTCAGGAATGGTGGCTGGAGCGCCAGCTGGAATTGGCGGCCAGCCTTAACAAACCCATCATACTGCACAGCGTCGGCACCCATGCCAGATTGACTGCCATCCTTAAAAACCACCCGGGAGCGCGGGGGGTTGTCCATGCCTTTTCCGGCAGTGGCGAACAGGCCCGGGACTTTGTACGCCTGGGGTTTTACCTGGGGGTGGGCGGGGTTATCACCCGAGCTTCGGCCACCAAGACCCGCCAGGCCCTGGCCCAGGTGCCCCTGGCATCCTTGCTGCTGGAGACCGATGCGCCCAGCATGTTGCCGGAGGGAATATCGGCGGCACACAACAGTCCGGCTTTTTTACCCCTGATTCACAAGGCATTATCAGAGGCGCTGCAAGTACCCCTTGATGACTTGGGGCTAGTGCTTACTGCCAATGCAAGGCGCCTTTTTCAAGGTGCCGAAACGGGATAGGCGTCAAGAAAAACGCTTGTCTGAGGCTGGGCAAGCGTATGCCTTTCGTTATAATGCGCGCGACCTGTTCGTCAGTAACAGGGCTTACTAAAAAACAAACTCTGAGGAATGGTGGCTTCATGAATATTTTGATGGGTCTGGTGGGGATCATCACCCTGCTTGCCATCGCTGTGCTGTTGTCTGACAACCGTAAGGCGATCAACCTGCGCACCGTAATAGGTGCTTTCATTATCCAGGCGGCCTTCGCTGCTTTCGTTCTCTACCTGCCTTTCGGCCAGACCGTATTGCAATCCGTGTCCAGCGGCGTTCAAGGGGTGATCAACGCCTCTCAGGAAGGTATCGACTTCCTGTTCGGCGGCCTGGTGTCTGGCAAGATGTTTGAAGTGTTCGGCGGCGGCGGCTTCGTGTTCGCCCTGCGGGTACTGCCGATCATCGTCTTCTTCTCTTCCTTGATTGCCGTGCTCTATTACCTGGGGGTGATGCAGCTGGTGATCAACGTTATCGGTGGCGCCCTGCAAAAAGCCCTGGGTACGTCCCGCCCCGAGTCCCTGTCCGCTACAGCCAACATCTTCGTTGGCCAGACCGAAGCGCCGTTGGTGGTTCGCCCCTTCATCGCCAAGATGACCCAGTCTGAGCTGTTTGCCATCATGGTGGGCGGCCTGGCCTCCGTAGCCGGTTCCGTACTGGCCGGTTATGCCTCTTTGGGCGTCGAGCTCAAGTACTTGATTGCCGCTTCCTTTATGGCGGCCCCAGGTGGCCTTTTGATGGCCAAGATCATCAAGCCGGAAACCGAGACCCCCAACCAGAACCTGGAACAGGTGATGGAAGACAACGACGACCAGCCTGCCAACGTCATCGACGCTGCTGCTTCTGGCGCCGCTTCCGGTATGCAGCTGGCCCTGAACGTGGGGGCCATGTTGTTGGCCTTCATCGGCCTTATCGCCCTGCTTAACTCCCTGATGGCCGGTGCCGGCCACCTGTTCGGCTACGGTAACGAAGCCACCCAGGCTGCCTTTATCGCCCTGCAAAGCAGCGCCTCTGAAGCCAACTTCGCCGCCTTCCTGAGCGCCCTGGCCGATGTCGCCAAGGTACCGGTTGCGGACGTGGCTAATCAGTTCACCAGCTTGGACCGTGATCTGGTCATTAACACCCTGAACAGCACCATGGGTAGCTTCCAAGGCGACGCTCAAGGCGCCGCCCAGACCCTGTTGGCTGCGGCCAGCAACAAGCTGTCCCTGCAACTGTTGCTGGGCTATGTGTTCGCTCCCTTGGCCTTCCTGATCGGTGTGCCCTGGAACGAAGCCATCACCGCTGGTTCCTTCATCGGTCAAAAGCTGGTAGTGAATGAGTTCGTGGCCTACATCGACTTCATCGGCAAGGCTAAAGAGCTGTCCGCCCACACCCAGGCTATCGTGACCTTCGCCCTCTGTGGTTTTGCCAACCTGTCCTCTATCGCCATCCTGCTTGGCGGCTTGGGCGGCATGGCCCCCACCCGTCGTCACGACATCGCCCGCATGGGTATCAAAGCGGTACTGGCAGGCTCCCTGTCCAACCTGATGAGTGCCACCCTGGCTGGTCTGTTCATCGCCCTGGCTGCGTTGTAAGACGTCATCGAACTGTTAAAAAAAGAGGGGCTGATGCCCCTCTTTTTTTTACCTTTAAGTTAATGCTCACTACCATTCTCAGCCCTTGTATTAGCTATGTCATAATTCTGAAAGAATGCTCTTGAACTGATCGACAGATTTCATTTTAATCGCCGCCGGCTTCACACCGGCCCTGTGCCGGACCATAAACTTAATAAGTGCTGTTCACAGGATGATTCCAATGAAACTGAAAAAGCAGTTTGCCGCCCTTGCATTGGCTGCGGGTGCCCTGAGCGCTCCGACCTTTGCGGCTGACTATTCAAGCGACATCCACGCCAACGACTACAAATGGTTGACCTTCAACCTCATGCACAGTGAGGACAACCGCCTTCCTTTCCAAAACCATAAAGATACCTACCTGGAAATGGAATTCGGTGGCCGCTCCGGCATTGTTGACCTGTATGGCTACGTGGATTTCTTCGACGTCCTGGATGACGGCAGTGATGACCTGAACAACGGTGATAACTTCTTTGCCAAGCTGGCGCCCCGCTTTTCCCTCGATGCCATGACCGGCAAGGACCTGTCTTTCGGTCCGGTCAAGGAGCTGTACATCGCCACCGTCACCAACATCGGTGACCACGGCGCCTTCGGCGGGCTTTGGGAGCACTACATCGGCCTGGGTTCCGATGTGCAGGTGCCTTGGTTCGGCAAGATGGGGGTGAACCTCTACGCCCGTTACGTCCGTGAGAACTACAGCGGCGCCGACGAGAAGAAGTGGGACGGCTACATGGCCTCCACCAACTGGTTCAAACCGGTGGCAACCTTTGCCGACGGTTCCTTCATCGCCTACCAGGGCTACCTGGACTACAAATTCGGCGGTGACGAAGTGGGCAGCCAGCCTGGCCGCAGCAAAAACAGCACCGAGTGGTTCAACGGTATCTACTACCACACTGACCGCTACGCCGTGGGTTATGGCCTCAAGTACTACAACAACATGGCCTTCTTCACCGACAACTCCAGTGCCACCGGCGTCCGCCAGGACACCTCTGGGTTCGGTCACTACTTCAGTGTGAACTACAAGTTCTAACGAAAAAGCCCTCCAATCGGAGGGCTTTTTTTTAACGGAACTGCAGCTTGCTGATACTGAGGCTGACCAGGCCTTTTTGCCACTGGGCCGGGTCTATGCCCTCCACCCAAAGCTCTCGGCTGTCTCGGGACTGGCCCTTGCGCAGGTAAGACTCGGGCATCCGGTATTCGGCCTGCCAGACCACCAGGGACTGGCGCTTGATGGGCTTGCCCTGGTCGTCGAAGAACTGGGCGTCGGCCACCACCTTGACCACGTTCTCGCTGTTGTCGTTCTCCAGGTTGAACACCAGCCCCAGGCGGCCGTCTTGCCACTGGTGGCGGGCCAGCTTGAGCTTGACCCTGTCCTTGGCGGTGCTGGCCAGCAGTTCGGCCTGGGCCAGGGCCTGGGGGGCCAGATGCTGGTCTGGAGTCTTGGCAATCACATATTCCCAGGTAAAGTCATCCTTGAGGCGCACCACCATGCCGTTGGGCAGGGTGACCTGGGCCACCTCGGCGGCCAGGGCCGGTAGGGACAGCCCCAGCAGCAGGGCGGGTAGGGCGAATTTCTTGTACATATCCTGTTCCGTCGTTCTGATTGTTTTTGTCGTCCATCTGTGATGCAGGAAGTATCACTTGAAATGCCATTCTGGCATACTCTCGGCGCCCTCAGGGGCTAAAAAAGATACTGGCGAGGGAAAATGGATTTTCCGCAACCTGTCTACAATCTTCACGGAACCAAGTCCGCCCCCAGTGGCCTGCCCCGGCAGGTCGAGCTAAGGCATGCTGCACCTGGCTGGGTTTATGTCGGCCCTTTTTTGGCTTCGGCCGGCCCCAGGCATCCCAGGTTCAACAACGTAGGGGACACCCCATGATTGATATCCAAACTGCTGCCCAGCAGGCCCTTGGCCTGATGGATCTGACCACGTTGAACGACAACGACACCGACGCCAAGGTTATCGCCCTGTGCCAGGACGCAGTCACCCCCGTGGGCAACACCGCCGCCATTTGCATTTACCCCCGTTTTATCCCGGCGGCCCGCAAGGCCCTCAAGGAGCTGGGTGTGGAAGGCAAAGTGAAGATTGCCACCGTCACCAACTTTCCCCATGGCGGCGGCGATATCGACATCGCCGTTAGCGAGACCCGCGCCGCCGTTGCCTATGGCGCCGACGAAGTGGACGTGGTCTTCCCCTACCGCGCCCTGATGGCCGGTGACGAATCACTGGGCTTTGAGCTGGTCAAGGCCTGTAAGGCCGCCTGTGGCGCCGTGACCCTCAAGGTCATTATCGAAAGCGGTGAGCTTAAAGATCCGGCCCTCATCCGCAAGGCCTCTGATCTCTCCATCGCTGCCGGCGCCGACTTTATCAAGACCTCCACCGGTAAAGTGGCCGTCAACGCCACCCTGGAAGCGGCCGAGATCATGCTCAACGCCATCAAGGACAGCGGCAAGGACATCGGCTTCAAGCCCGCCGGTGGTGTGCGCACCGCCGCCGAGGCGGCCCAGTACCTGGCCCTGGCCGAGCAGATCATGGGCCCAGGCTGGCTGAGCCCGGCGCATTTTCGCTTCGGTGCGTCCAGCCTGCTGGGCAACCTCCTTAACACCCTGGGTGTACAGGTAGCGGAGCAACAAGGGGGCTACTGATGCTGGCGCAGGAAATCATCCGCAAAAAGCGGGATGGCCTGCCTTTGTCTGGTGAAGAGCTGCGCTTTTTCATCAACGGCATCAGGGACAACAAGGTCAGCGAGGGGCAAATCGCCGCGCTGGCCATGGCCATCTATTTTAACGACATGAACCTGGACGAGCGGGTTGCCCTGACGGCGGCCATGCGCGACTCCGGGCAAGTGTTGAGCTGGGACGACCTTGATCTGCCTGGCCCGGTGCTGGACAAGCACTCCACTGGCGGCGTGGGGGATCTGGTGTCCTTGGTACTGGGCCCCCTGGTGGCGGCCTGCGGCGGCTATGTACCGATGATCTCCGGCCGTGGCCTTGGCCACACCGGCGGCACCCTGGACAAGCTCGAAGCCATTCCCGGCTATAACGTCACCCCGGACGACGCCACCTTCAGGCGCCTGGTCAAAGACTGCGGCATCGCCATCATAGGCCAGACCGGCAGCTTGGCGCCGGCCGACAAGCGCTTCTACGCCACCCGGGATATCACCGCCACCGTCGAGTCCATTCCCCTTATTACCGCCTCCATCCTGTCCAAGAAACTGGCCTGCGGCCTGGACGCTCTGGTGATGGACGTCAAGGTGGGCTCCGGTGCCTTTATGCCCAGCTATCAGGCCTCCAAAGACCTGGCCCGCGCCATCGTCGAGGTGGCCAATGGCGCCGGTACCCGCACCCGGGCCCTGCTGACCGACATGAACCAGGTGCTGGCCGCCAGCGCCGGTAACGGCGTGGAGATCGCCGAGACGGTGCGCTACCTCAAGGGCGAAGGCCATAACCCGCGCCTGCACCAGGTGGTGATGCAGCTGGGGGCCGAGATGCTCAAGCTGGGTAAGCTCGCCGACGACGACAGCCAGGCCCTGGCCAAGCTGGACCAGGCCCTGGCCAGTGGCGCCGCTGCCGAACGCTTTGCCAAGATGGTGGCAGGCCTGGGTGGCCCCAGCGATTTTCTGGAAAAGAGCGAACTGTACCTGCCCAAGGCGCCTCTTAGCCGCCTGGTCTATGCCGATCAGGCAGGCACTGTGGCGGCCATGGACACCCGCGCCCTTGGCTTGGCGGTGGTGGGCTTGGGAGGCGGCCGGCGCCGCGCCGAAGACGCCATCGACCACAGCGTCGGTCTGACCGAACTTATCGCCTTGGGGCAGGGCACCGACAGGCCCCTGGCACGAGTCCATGGCCGCAGCGAAGCGGAGCTGGACGCCGCCGAAGCGGCGGTCAAGGCCGCCATCACCCTGGGTGACCACCAGGACAAGCCCGTGGTTTACGAGGTGATCTCATGAAGCGCGCCATCATTCTGGTACTGGATTCTTTTGGCCTGGGGGCCACCCGCGACGCCGACCGCTTTGGCGACGTGGGCGCCGACACCCTGGGGGCCATTGCCCGCTACCGTGCCGACAAGGGCCAACCCCTGACCCTGCCCAACCTCGGCAAGCTCGGCCTGTTCCACGCCCATGCCGAAAGCACCGGCGCCCCGGCGGCCGGGGTGACCCTGCCGGCGGTTGTGCAAGGGGCTTACGGCCATGCCGAGGAGCTGTCCTCCGGTAAGGACACTCCGTCCGGCCACTGGGAAATCGCCGGTGTGCCGGTGCTGTTCGATTGGGGCTATTTTACCGACAAGCAAAACAGCTTCCCGGCCGAACTGCTGGACGCCCTAGTGCAAGGGGCGCAGTTGCCCGGCTACCTTGGCAACTGCCATGCTTCGGGTACCACCATCCTCGAGGAGCTGGGGGAAGCGCACCTGAACACCGGCAAGCCCATCTTCTACACCTCGGCGGACTCGGTGTTCCAAATTGCCGCCCACGAGGAGAGCTTCGGGCTGGAGCGTCTCTACCGTCTTTGCGAGCTGGCCCGTGCGCTGCTGGAGCCCTACAACATAGGCCGGGTCATCGCCCGGCCCTTCGTCGGCTCAGTGGAGACCGGCTTTGAGCGTACCGGCAATCGCCGCGACTACGCCGTCGAGCCCCCCAGCCCCACTGTGCTGAACAAGCTGGTGGACGCCGGCGGCCAGGTGGTGTCGGTGGGCAAGATTGCCGATATCTACGCTCACAGCGGCATCACCCACAAGATCAAGGCCACCGGCATCGACGCCCTGTTCGATGCCACCCTGGCCGCCGTGCAAGACGCCGGCGACCAGAGCCTGGTGTTCACCAACTTTGTGGATTTTGATTCGAGTTATGGGCACAGAAGGGACATCGCCGGTTATGCCGATGCCCTGGAAGCCTTCGACACCCGGCTGCCAGAATTGCTGGCCTTGTTGGCTCCGGAGGATCTGTTGATCCTCACCGCCGACCACGGCTGCGACCCCAGCTGGCCGGGTTCAGACCACACTCGGGAACATATCCCGGTGCTGGCGATAGGGGCCGGGCTTAGCCCAGGCAGCCTGGGCCTTCGCCACAGCTTTGCCGATATTGGCCAGTCCCTGGCGGCATATTTTGGCTTGCCGTCCATGGACCATGGGCAAAGCTTTATACACTAGAAACCATAAACTGCTTTTGAGAGATAAAAGGAACCCTTATGGCAACGCCGCATATTAACGCCAACCCGGGTGATTTCGCCGACGTGGTACTGATGCCAGGTGACCCCCTGCGCGCCAAGTACATCGCCGAAACCTTCCTGGACGACGTCAAAGAAGTCACCAACGTGCGCAACATGCTTGGCTTCACCGGCACCTACAAGGGCCGTAAGATCTCGGTCATGGGCCACGGCATGGGGATCCCCTCGGTGTCCATCTACGCCAAGGAACTGATCACCGAGTACGGCGTCAAGAAGCTGATCCGGGTCGGTTCCTGCGGTGCCATCAGCACCGAGGTCAAGGTCAGGGACGTGATCATCGGTATGGGTGCCAGCACCGACTCCAAGGTCAACCGCATGCGTTTTCGTGACCACGACTTTGCCGCCCTGGCCGACTTCAACCTGGTGAAAAACGCCGTTGACGCCGCTGCCACCAAGGGCGTGTCGGTGCGCGTGGGCAACATCTTCTCTGCCGACCTGTTCTACAACCCGGATTTCTCCATGTTCGACGTCATGGAAAAACACGGCATCCTGGGGGTAGAGATGGAAGCGGCCGGCCTGTACGGCGTGGCGGCAGAGTTCGGTGCCCAGGCGGTCTGTATCGTCACCGTGTCCGACCACATCCGTACCGGTGAAGAAACCACGGCCGAAGAGCGCCAGAATACCTTCAACGACATGATTGAAGTGGCCCTCGAGTCTGTGCTGCTGGGCGACGCCGCTTAAGGCCTTGTCCCATTAAAAAAGGCGCCCAAGGGCGCCTTTTTTATCGCCTGACCACCAGGGCCAGCAAGAAACCCATCAAGATGGCCATCAGCAGCATCAGCCGCAGGCTTTCCCCCACCTGTTTGCGGTAGGTACGGGCGTCGTGTACCACTTCGTCTTCGGTAAGGGTGATGCGCAGGTACCCCAGCACCTGGCCGGCGCTCTGGATCTCCGACACATAGGGGATCAGCCGGTTCTCATCGGCCTTTTCCAACAGGCTCAATACCGGTTTGTCGCTGCCACTGCGGGCCAGCACCGAGCCGGTGGCGTCGTAAATGGCGGCGTCCAGCAGCTGCGGTTCCTTGGCCAGGCGATCGGCCAGGCCCTGCAGGGCCTTGTCCTCGCCGTTACTCATCAGCTGGCCGGCGGCATAAGCGGCCTGGGAAGTGAGGGCCCTGGCCATGACGCTGATCTGCTGGCGCTCAACCTGCAGGCCGGCCTGGGCCAGGTTCTGCCAGCGCCAAAGCAGCACACCCAGCAGGCTCAGGGCCAAGGCCAGGGCGACAAGGCGCAGCCAACGGCGGCGGCGACCGGGGAAAGTAGGTGTTGCCTTTTTCATCATGGCGCTATGATAGCCGCAGGACCCCTATTTGGAACAGTGCATTGACTCAGCAGGACTTTTTTCAGCTCCCCCCCGAGATGCCCCTGGCATTGGTGGTGCAAGCCCTGCCCGCCGGTGAGCGGGTTTTCTATCCTGGCTCCCAAGGGCCGGTGCTGGCGGACTCCAAGGCCCTGGCCCGTACCGGTTGGCCTCTGGTCCCTGCCAAGGCCGAACCCCGTGTCAGCCAATTTCACTACCGGCTCTATGCACCGCAACTGAACCTGGCGGATTTGGGCCGCCTCCTGGAGGGCTTGGCCTGGAGCGAGCTGCGCTGGCGCCAGGGGGATTGCTTCGACTTGGCCTTTGCCAGCCAACCCGACAAGGCCCTCTATCTTCAAAGGGCGACCGAGTTGGGCCTGGAATTGATGGAAGGGCCATTTCCCAGCCTGGACGAGCCAGGCCTCTTGATCATGGACATGGACTCTACCGCCATCGAAGGGGAGTGCATTGACGATATCGCCGAGTTGGCCGGTTGTGGTCAGGCGGTGGCCGAGGTGACCGCCCGGGCCATGCGCGGCGAGCTCGACTTTGCCCAAAGCCTGACCGAGCGGGTGGCGCGCCTGGCCGGCACCCCCACCGAAGTGCTGGAAAAGGTGGCGGAGAATATCCGCTATACCCCGGGCATCGAGGGCCTGGTGAAAAGGCTGCAGGACGCCGGCTGGCAAACGGCCCTGGTGTCCGGCGGCTTTACCTTCTTTGCCCACAGGGTGCAGGAGCATCTGTGCCTGGACTGGGCCGAGGCCAATGTGCTGGAGATCATTGATGCCAAGCTGTCTGGCCTGGTGCTGGGCAAAATTGTCGATGCCCAGTTCAAAAAGGACATGCTGGTGCGCCTGCGCGACCAGGCAGGGCTGGCTCCTGGCCAGGTGCTGGCGCTGGGGGACGGTGCCAACGATCTGTTGATGCTGGATGAAGCGGGCCTGGGCATCGCCTACCACGGCAAGCCCAAGGTACGGCTGGCGGCCAAGGGCGCCATTGTCAGCCAGGATATGGCAGCGGTGCAGGCCTTGTTGGAACCGGCCCATGAGTGAGTCCCTGTTTCTCAGCCAGGGGCAACACCGGCTGCACCTGCGCCGTCTGGGCCCGGCAGAGGGCCAGCCGGCGTTGATGCTGCATGGGGCCATCAGTAACGGCCGGGTCTTTTACTCCGACTCCGGCAAGGGCCTGGGGCCTTACCTGGCCGAGGCGGGTTTTTGTGTCTATGTGCTGGATCTCCGTGGCCGGGGTCTGAGCGAGCCGGCCATAGGGGCTGGCGCCGAGCATGGCCAGTTGGAGAGCATCCGTGACGACCTGCCGGCAGTGCAGGAGTTTATTCAGGGCCGCCACCCGCGCCGGCAGGTGCACTGGCTGGCCCATTCCTGGGGCGGGGTGCTGATGGCCTCCACCCTGGCCCGTTTCCCGGCCCTGTGCGCCGGTGTGGCCAGCCTGACCTTTTTCGGCAGCAAGCGCAGCATTCACAGTTGGAGTGCCGAGCGGCTGCTTAAGGTGGAGCTGGTGTGGAACCGTCTGGCACCGCGCTGGGTGGCCAAGCACGGCTACCTGCCCGCCAAGGCCAAAGGCATTGGGGCCGACGACGAAACCGCTGCCTCGTTGCGCCATTCCATCGCCTGGGTGAAGACAGGGCCCTGGGTGGACCCTGAAGATGGTTTTGATTACCAGGCCGCTGCCGCGACAGTGCCCTGGCCAAGGCTTTGGATGCTGGCGGGTAAGGGGGACAGGGCCCTTGGCAACCCGGCGGATGTGGCCCGCTTTAAGGCGGAAATGGGCGCCAAGGGGGAGCTGACTTTGCTAGCCAAAGGCCAGGGTTTTCGCCGCAACTACGACCACTTAAACATGCTGGTGGGCCAGGACGCGGCAGAAGACATTTTTCCCCGGGTCAAGACCTGGCTTTTAGCCCCAGCATGACGTTGGCCAAGGGGGTGATGTCGGTCACCTCCACCATGGCCACCGTGCCCCACAGATCCTGCTCCAGGCGCTTGGCTCTGTGCAGGGCCTGGCGGCTGATGTAGTTCAGGTCATTTTGGATAAAGTGCATATCTGGTTTAGGGGTGCGGGCAAACTCCAGCAACCATACCCCCCAATAGCCCTTCTCCCTGGCCTGTTGCAAAAAGCGCAGGGCCTCTTCCCCTGGCAGCTGTCCCTGTAGGCGACTCATCACCGGCAGGCCTTTGGTATCCAAGGCCACCAACAGGCTCTGATGGGGGCGTTGGTTGTCGCGCCAGTCTTGCAACAACATGCGAAACTGCTGATGGCTCATCAGGCTGTCCATGGCCACCTGGCCACCATTGGCCTGGCTGAGCCTAGAAAGCAACCTGGGCAGAGGCATGGGACTGACCGGCACACCCAGCCAGTTGGGGCGCACCTTGCCGTTGTGCTTTTGCACAAAAAGGCAGGTGGGCAGGGCCGATGCCACTATGCTCTGGCGCAAGGCGCGGGCTATGGCAAAGGTGCTTTCATCCTCATCCAGGGGTTGCAGGCGGCCGTCGTTGGCACTGATCAACTGGCTGAAGAAACGCTTAGCCGGGTGCACCTGGCCGGTGTCCTGGATCATCAGGTGCAGCTTCAGGCTGGGCTGGTCGTAATGAACAACCCGGTAGGGCATCTGCATCAGGTCGAAGCGGGTAGACAGGCGCTGCAACTTGGGCAGGGCCACGTCCAGTTCGCTGGGCAACCTGTCGATGGGTTCATTCAGACGCAGGCAAAGACCTTGGGTGGAGAAGTCCTGAAGCTCGGTTTCGATGGTCTTGCCATCGAAGTAAAGCTGCACTGGGGTCTTGTACCTGAACCTGGGCTCGATGCGCATGTCGTTAAAGCGCATGGCGATACGCTGGATCCCCGGCCGCCACTGGATGCAGTAGGGGGCCAGCACATTGGGATCCTGGACCTGGCCGGGCAGGGCCTGGGCCGCCTCGGTCAACCAGTCCTGGGTTACATCCCTGAGCAAGGCCACACAGCTCAGTTCTTGGATCTCTTTGGGTACCGGTGCCACAGGGGTGTCGGTGAGTTGCAGATCGGCACCGCTGGTATTGGGATCCTGATCCAGACCGGCCAGGGCCTGGACATGGGTGGTAAAGAGGTTGACCTTCAGTACCCGCCAGCCCGGTTTGTTGACCCCGAAGCGCAGGAAGCCGTCCAACAGGCCTTGCTCGCGCAGCTGTTCCAATTCGCCAGCGAAGGGGAAAACCCGGCCTTGCTGGTGGTGTTCGAACATCAGCAGGTAGCTCTCCTGCTGGCTCTCGTCCCTGGCCAGCATGGCTTTTATCCGTCGCGGCCCCAGCAGTTCGGACAGCAGGCTCAACTCGTCCTTGAATAGCAGCTGCTGCAGCGGCTGGTTATGCACTGTGCTGAGGCAATAGCAGGCCCGTTGCTCTGCGTCGAAAAACACCGGCAGTGCCGGGCTGTGGCTGAGCAGCATCTGCTCAAAGCCCCGAGAGCGGGTGGTTTCCTGAATATGGCGGATGTCCAGCTTGTAGCGGCGCTGGTTGTGTTCGATAAGGGCCTTGATAAGGCCGGTGATGTGGGGCTCGGTGTCCAGCAGGCGCAGCCGGATACGCTGATCCTGCTGGGAAATAAATTGGTACCTAAGGGGCGGCCAGGGGCGCTTGTTGGCATCGGTGAGCTTGGGAAAGCTCAGCTCCAGTTCCGTCTCGGGGTTGATGTAGGCGGCGTCGGCCAGGTGCACCTGCAGGCCACTTAGGGAAATATCGGAGGTGGAGCCGCTGAGCTCCACCATGCCCCCCTGGCGAATGAGCACAGGAGTGGCAAAATGCATGCGCTCGCTGTCCCGGGTCAGCAGGCTACCAAAGCGCACCAGCTCCAGCCAATTGACCTCAGGCTCCTCATCGTCAGCCTGGCGGCCTTCCTTGCGGGCGGCCTGGGCGTAGCGCTCCACATCGTCATAGATGGCCATGGTGTAGCGGCCAGCAAATTCCTTGAGGCCGGCTTCGAAGATACGGCGGGCGCCCTCATCCATATAATGGGTCTGGCCATTATGCTCGACCAGTTGGCATCGCTTGACGCCCTTGAGGCGCAGATCGATGACCCGCTGGCAGGGGGCCGCAACCCGGCGCAGCTCCATGCGCAGCAGGAAGCGGGTGTTGGTGTCTTCATCCTCGGTCAGCTGGGTAAACAGCGACTCAAACTCGGGCTCGCCCACCAGGGCGCGCAGCTGGCTGATAATGGGATGGTTGGATACATCCTTGAATTCGGAGCGGATTTCAAACACAGGATCATCGACAGAGCTAGGCATTATGTCCATTATGTGGCGCCAGATCAGGGCTGTCGAGTAGCCTGTTAACATTGTATTCGAGAGGCTGACCATGGTGAAACGCAAGACCTGCTACGTCTGTAGCGATTGTGGCGCCGACTTCCCCCGTTGGCAGGGCCAGTGCAGCGAGTGCGGGGCCTGGAATACCATCAGCGAAATGCGGGTTGCCCCCGCCCCTTCTGGGCCGGCCAGCCGCACCGGTTATGCCGGGGCCAGCACTGCCCAGGTCACTACCCTGGCGGACGTGGACCTGACCGATCTGCCCCGTATCCATAGCGGCTTTGGCGAGCTTGACCGGGTGCTGGGGGGCGGCATAGTGCCAGGCTCGGCGGTGCTGATCGGCGGCCATCCCGGCGCCGGCAAATCCACCTTGCTGCTGCAAACCATGTGCGCCCTGGCCGAACAGATGCCCACCCTCTATGTCACAGGGGAAGAGTCCTTGCAGCAGGTGGCCATGCGCGCCAACCGCCTGGGGCTGCCCACCGGCAAACTCAAGATGCTCACCGAGACCAGCATCGAGACCATCATGGCCATCGCCGAGCGGGAAAAACCCAAGGTGATGGTCATTGACTCCATCCAGGTGATGCACATGGCCGATATCCAGTCGGCCCCGGGCTCGGTGTCCCAGGTCCGGGAGTCGGCCGCTTACCTGACCCGCTTTGCCAAGCAGAACAACGTGGCCATCATCATGGTGGGCCACGTCACCAAAGACGGCACCCTGGCCGGCCCCAAGGTGCTGGAACACTGCATCGACTGCTCGATTCTACTGGAAGGGGACAGCGACTCGCGCTTTCGCACCCTGCGCGGCCAGAAGAACCGCTTTGGCGCCGTCAACGAGCTGGGGGTCTTTGCCATGACCGGCCAAGGCCTCAAGGAAGTGTCCAATCCGTCGGCTATCTTCCTGCAGCGAGCCGAAGAACAGGCCCCCGGTTCCATTGTCATGGTGATCTGGGAAGGCACCAGGCCGCTGCTGGTGGAATTGCAGGCCCTGGTGGATGCCTCTCCCCTCAATAACCCCAGGCGCATTGCCGTGGGGCTGGAGCAAAACCGCCTGTCGATGCTGCTGGCGGTGATGCACCGCCATGGTGGCCTGCAGATGTCCGATCAGGACGTGTTCGTCAACGTCGTCGGTGGGGTGCGGGTCAGTGAAACCAGCGCCGATCTGGCCATGCTGCTGGCCATGGTGTCGAGCTTTCGCAATAAGGTGCTGCCAAGGGATATGGTGATCTTCGGAGAAGTGGGCTTGTCCGGGGAAATTCGCCCGGTGCCCTCTGGCTCCGAGCGCCTTAACGAGGCAGCCAAACACGGTTTTACCCGTGCCATAGTGCCCAAGGCCAACCTGCCCAAGACCCTGCCCAAGGGTATGGAAGTGATAGGGGTCACCAAGTTGTCCGAGGCTTTGGAAGCGCTGATGTAAAAAAGCCGCCCTGGGGGCGGCTTTTTTAATGGTGCAGCTGATTGTCTATCAACTTGCCTAGGTTTCGCTCCAATAGTTCGGGGCTACCGAGATTGAGTTCCACCAGGCGGCGCAGCCGGCTGGCGGAGTCCAAGTCCATTTCGTTGACCAGCAAATGCAGGCGCCCGTCACTGGTGCCCACCAGGGTGCAGTGCAGCTTGATGTCGTCGCCAATGTCGTCCAGGGCTACCACCAGGGAGCACAGCTCGCCGATGCGGGCCGGCCATTCTTCCGGCTTGCGTACCAGGGCGCCTTTGAGCGACAGGTCCAGTACTTCTGTCGACCAACAGCTGGAGCCCAGGCAAAGGCTGGCCAGGCGGTCGACGGGGATCCGCGTAAAATCGCGGCGCTCGATGGTTACCATTGGTCCTCCCACAGGGTAAAACAGTCCCGGTAAAGCCAGTTGGTTGACCCCAGGTAAAGGGCTGCCATCCTTTTGAGATGACCGGACGAGTCGGGGCAAATGCTCAGGCATTCCACGCCCAGGCGACCTTCTTGCAGAAAGCGGATCTGGGTGTGCATAAGGATGAAAGCGTCTCCTTCGGGGAGGCGCAGGCTGAGGGTGGCGTGGTCGCCGATGAGCAGTTCCGAGGGTAGGGCGCCGCCGATCACGGCTCCCTGCAACGACAGGTCCAGAAGGGAAAAGTCCCAGCAGCGTTCGCCTTTGCAAAGGCGCACCGGGGTGTTGCCAACGAATTGGATGAAACGACTTCGCTCAACCATGGCTCGTTTCCGTTGAAGGTTGCCTTAGTATAGAAGCGACCAACAAAAATGCCGCCTGAAGGGCGGCATTTTTATCAGGCAAAGCCTTGGCTTAACCCAGTTTTTTGTACTTGATACGGTGCGGTTCCATGGCCTGAGCCCCGAACTTGGCCTTCATGTACTCTTCGTAGTCGGTGTAGCTGCCTTCGAAGAAGTTCACCTGGCCCTCGTCACGGTAGTCGAGGATATGGGTGGCCACCCGGTCAAGGAACCAACGGTCGTGCGAAATGACCATGGCGCAGCCGGGGAAGTCCAGCAGGGCGTTCTCCAGGGCGCGCAGGGTTTCGATGTCCAGATCGTTGGTGGGTTCGTCCAGCAGCAGGAAGTTGCCGCCTGATTGCAGCAGCTTGGCCAGGTGCAGACGGCCACGCTCACCACCGGACAGTTCGCCAACCCGCTTTTGCTGGTCGTTGCCACGGAAGTTAAAGCGGCCCACGTAGGCGCGGCTGGGGATCTCGATGTTGCCGACCTTGAGGATATCCTGGCCACCGGACACTTCGTCCCAGACGGTTTTCTTACCGTCCATGGCGTCGCGGAACTGGTCCACTGCCGCCACTTGCACGGTTTCACCCAGGGAGATAGTGCCGGAATCCGGGCTCTCGGTGCCTTGGATCATGCGGAACAGGGTGGACTTACCGGCGCCGTTGGGGCCGATGATGCCGACGATGGCACCCTTGGGCACGCTAAAGCTCAGATCGTCAATCAGTACCCTGTCGCCATAGCTCTTACGCAGGTTGGCCACTTCCAGCACCTTGTCACCCAGGCGTGGGCCAGGGGGAATAAAGAGCTCGTTGGTCTCGTTGCGCTTTTGGAAGTCCTGGTTTTGCAGTTCTTCAAAGCGGGCCATACGGGCCTTGGACTTGGCTTGGCGACCTTTGGGGTTCTGGCGCACCCACTCCAATTCCTTCTGGATGGACTTTTGGCGGGCTGCTTCGGATTTTTCTTCCTGCTCCAGGCGCTTTTCCTTCTGTTCAAGCCAAGAGGAATAGTTGCCTTCCCAGGGAATACCTTCGCCGCGGTCCAGTTCCAAGATCCAGCCGGCCACGTTATCCAGGAAGTAACGGTCGTGGGTAATGGCTACCACTGTGCCGGTGTAGTCGTGCAAGAAGCGCTCCAGCCAGGCCACGGACTCGGCGTCCAAGTGGTTGGTGGGTTCGTCCAGCAGCAGCATGTCAGGGCGGGACAGCAGCAGGCGGCACAGGGCCACGCGGCGGCGCTCACCACCGGACAGCTTGGTGACGTCCGCATCCCAGGCCGGCAGGCGCAGAGCCTCGGCGGCCCGCTCCAGGGTGTTGTCCAGGTTGTGACCGTCTTTGGCCTGGATGAGGTTTTCCAGCTCGCCCTGTTTCTTGGCCAGCTTGTCGAAATCCGCGTCCGGGTCGGCGTAGGCGGCGTAGACCTCGTCGAGCTGGCGCATGGCGTCGATGACGTCCTGCACTGCTTCTTCGACGTTGCCACGCACCGTCTTATTGGGATCCAGGTGCGGCTCCTGGGGCAGGTAGCCGACGTTGATACCGGGCTGGGGGCGGGCTTCGCCGTCGATTTCCTTGTCGATGCCTGCCATGATGCGCAGCAACGTGGATTTACCGGCACCGTTAAGGCCGAGTACGCCGATCTTGGCACCCGGGAAGAAGGACAATGAAATGTTCTTCAAAATGTACTTCTTGGGTGGTACGACCTTGCTCACCCGGCTCATGGTGTAGATGTACTGAGCCATAGGACTCTCTCTATTGAGGGTATTGATTGCGGCCTATTGTATCCCATCAAATGGCCCTTGCCAGCGATCCGGGATAGGAAACCGATTGCGTATCGGGGTAAAATACCGCCCACTTTTTCCTTATTGACGAACTGACGGCTAGTTAGCCCTGGAGAAACCATGCTGGATTCAAAACTGTCCATCGCCGAATTTGACCCCGAACTCTGGGAAGCCATGCAGCAGGAGGTGCGCCGCCAGGAGGAGCACGTCGAGCTGATCGCGTCCGAGAACTACACCTCTTCAAGGGTTATGGCCGCCCAGGGCTCCCAGCTGACCAATAAATACGCCGAAGGTTATCCCCACAAGCGTTACTACGGCGGCTGCGAATATGTGGACATCGCCGAAGAACTGGCCATCAACCGTGCCAAGGAACTGTTCGGCGCCGACTACGTCAACGTCCAGCCCCACTCCGGCTCCCAGGCCAACAGCGCCGTTTACATGGCTCTTTGTGAGCCGGGCGACACCGTGCTGGGCATGAGCCTGGCCCACGGTGGCCACCTGACCCACGGCGCCTCCGTCAGCTTCTCCGGCAAGATTTACAAGGCGGTGCAGTACGGCATCAACGAAGAAACCGGCCTTATCGACTACGAAGAAGTCCGTGCCCTGGCCAAGGAGCACCAGCCGAAGATGATCGTCGCCGGCTTCTCCGCCTATAGCCAAATCATCGACTGGGCCAAGTTCCGTGAAATCGCCGACGAAGTGGGTGCCTATTTGTTCGTAGACATGGCCCACGTGGCTGGCCTTATCGCCGCCGGGGTCTACCCGTCACCGCTGCCCCACGCCCATGTGGTCACCACCACCACCCACAAAACCCTGGCCGGTCCCCGTGGCGGTTTGATTCTTTCTGCCAGTGGTGACGAAGCGGTTTACAAGAAGCTGAACTCCGCCGTCTTCCCCGGCGGTCAGGGCGGCCCGCTGATGCACGTGATTGCCGCCAAAGCCGTGGCCTTCAAAGAAGCCCTGAGCCCCGAGTTCAAGGCCATGCAGCAGCAAGTGGTGAAAAACGCCAAGGCCATGGTCAAGGTGCTGCAAGAGCGCGGCTACAAAATTGTGTCCGGCGGCACCGAGAACCACCTGTTCCTGGTCGACCTCATCGACAAAGACATCACAGGTAAAGATGCCGACGCCGCCCTTGGCCGCGCCAACATCACCGTCAACAAGAACTCCGTGCCCAACGATCCCCGCTCGCCTTTCGTGACCTCAGGCCTGCGCCTGGGCACCCCGGCGGTCACCAGCCGTGGTTTCGGCGAAGCCGAAGTCACTGTCCTGGCCGGTTGGATCTGCGACGTGCTGGACAACATCAACGACGAAGCCACCATTGAGCGGGTTAAAGGCCAAGTGCTTGATCTTTGCCGCCGCTTCCCGGTTTACGGTTAATAAAAATCGCTGATTCGGGTATCCTTCACTGGCCGCGCAAGCGGCCAGTTTTCTTTGGGAGGCCCCTTAATGCATTGCCCTTTCTGTAGCGCCGACGACACCAAGGTGATTGACTCACGGCTGGGGGCCGGCGCCCACCAGGTACGCCGTCGCCGCGAATGCCTGGCCTGTCACGAGCGTTTTACCACTTTTGAAACCGCCGAACTGGTGATGCCCAGGGTCATCAAGCGCGACGGCATCCGGGTGCCCTTCGACGAGGTGAAGCTGCGCGGCGGCATCATGCGGGCCCTGGAAAAACGCCCGGTGCCAGCCGAGAAGGTCGAGCAGGCCATCAACAAAATTCAAAGCACCCTGCGCGCCACCGGCGAGCGGGAAATAGGCTCCGGCATGATAGGGGAACTGGTCATGGACGCCCTCAAGGGCCTGGATAAAGTGGCCTATATCCGCTTTGCTTCGGTGTACCGCAGTTTCGAAGACGTCAAGGAATTCGGCGAGGCCATCGCCCGCCTGGAAGATTGAGTCTCAAGATGACAGATGCCCAATGGATGGCCCGTGCCATCAAACTGGCGGCCCAGGGCCGCTACACCACCGAACCCAACCCCGCTGTCGGCTGCGTTATCGTCAAGAACGGCGAGTTGGTGGGGGAAGGCTGGCACCAGCAGGCCGGTACTGCGCACGCCGAGGTACACGCCCTTAATATGGCCGGTGAGCGTGCCCGTGGTGCCACCGCCTATGTGACCCTGGAGCCCTGCGCTCATTATGGCCGCACCCCGCCGTGCGCCGAGGCCCTGGTCAAAGCCGGGGTGGCCAAGGTGATTGCCGCCATGGTGGACCCCAATCCCCAGGTGGCGGGCAAGGGCCTGAAAATTCTCGAAGACGCCGGCATTGCCACCCAGCATGGCCTCTTGGAAGCCGACGCCAGGGCCCTAAACCCGGGCTTTATCAAGAAGATGGAAACCGGCCTGCCGCTGGTGCGCATGAAGCTGGCGGCCAGCCTCGATGGCCGCACCGCCCTTAAAAACGGCCAGTCCAAGTGGATAACGGGGCCCGATGCCCGGGCCGACGTGCAGCGCCTGCGGGCCATGAGCGGCGCCATCATTACCGGCGCCGGTACAGTGCTTGTCGACGAGCCGTCCCTTAACGTACGGCAAAGCCAATTCCCTGACCCTTACCCGCTGCCCGAGCTGCGCCAGCCCTTGCGGGTGGTGCTGGACAGGCGCCAGCGTTTGGGATCCGATAACGGCTTTTTCCAGGTACCGACCCCGGCCTGGGTGGTCAGCCACCATAACGACCACCGGGATTTTCCCGACCATGTGGAAAGGTTGCGCCTGGGGGAGAAGGACTTTCTCAAGACCCTTTTGAAGAAGCTGCCGGTGAACTCGGTGCTGGTGGAAGCCGGTGCCGAGCTGAGCGGCGCCTTCCTGGCGGAAGGCCTGGTGGACGAACTGGTGCTCTACCTGGCCCCCACCCTGATGGGGGATGTCAGCCGTGGCCTGCTGGCGTTGCCGGTCTTTAGCGACATGGCCCAGGCGCCGCGCTTTACAATCAAAGATGTACGTCGGGTAGGGGACGATCTCCGCCTGACCCTGGAGGTGTGATGTTTACCGGTATTATCGAAGCGGTAGGCAAGGTGGCCAGCATCAAGGCCAGCGGTGGCGACGCCACGGTGCGTATTGCCAGCGGCAAGTTGGATCTTGGGGACGTCAAACTGGGGGACTCCATTGCCACCAACGGCGTCTGTTTGACGGTGACCGAACTGCATGGCGACGGCTACAGTGCCGATGTCTCCGGCGAGACCCTCAAACGCACCGGCTTTGCCAAGCTCAAGGCCGGCAGCCCGGTAAACCTTGAGAAGGCGCTGCTGCCCAGCACCCGCCTGGGGGGGCACCTGGTGTCCGGCCATGTGGACGGGGTGGCCGAAATTGAAAGCCGCCACAACACCGGCCGGGCCATCGAATTCTGGGTTAAGGCGCCGCCGGCCCTTGGCCGCTATATCGCCGAGAAAGGTTCGGTGACCATGGACGGCATCAGCCTCACCGTCAACGCCGTTGAAGGGGCGCGCTTCATGCTGACCATAGTGCCCCACACCCAGGGGGAGACCACCATCAAGGACTGGCAGCCCGGCAGCCAGGTCAACCTTGAAGTGGATCTGCTGGCCCGTTACGTAGAACGGTTACTGGCCCCGAGCCTGGACAAAACAGAAACGGTTACACTGGACTTGTTAGCCCGTAGCGGCTTTTTGAAATAAGGACTGAGCATGGCCCTGTCACCCATCAAAGACATCATCGACGATATCCGTGCCGGCAAGATGGTCATCCTTATGGATGACGAAGACAGAGAGAACGAAGGGGATCTCATCGTGGCCGCCGAAAAGGTCACTCCCGAGATCATCAACTTCATGGCCACCCACGGCCGCGGCCTTATCTGCCTGACCATGACCCGCGACCGCTGCCAGCGCCTGAATCTGCCGTTGATGGCCAAGGATAACAACGCCCAGTTCGGCACCGCCTTTACCGTTTCCATCGAGGCGGCCGAAGGGGTCACCACCGGGATCAGCGCCGCCGACCGGGCCCGCACCGTGCAGGCCGCCGTGGCTAAGGACGCGGTGGCAGCCGATGTGGTGCAGCCGGGGCACATCTTCCCGATCATGGCCCAGGACGGCGGCGTGCTGACCCGCGCCGGCCACACCGAAGCCGGCTGCGACCTGGCCCGCCTGGCCGGCTTTGAGGCGTCCGGGGTTATTGTCGAGATCCTCAACGAAGATGGCACCATGGCCCGCCGCCCCCAGCTGGAAGTCTTTGGTGAGAAGCACGGCATCAAGGTGGGCACCATTGCCGACCTTATCGAATACCGCTCCTTGCATGAGACCACCATAGAGCGCATCACCCAGTGCAAGCTGCCGACCCTGTACGGCGACTTTGACCTGTTTACCTACCGCGACACTATCGACGGCCGCCTGCATTTCGCCCTGAAAAAGGGCGAGGTGTCAGAGGCGACCCCGACCCTGGTGCGGGTGCATCTGCATAACCGCCTGACCGACCTGCTGCTGTCTGACCGCAGCGTGTCCCGCAGCTGGCCTTTGTACAAGGCCATGGAGCGGATCGGCAAAGAAGGTGGGGTGCTGGTGCTGCTGGGCTCGGAAGAGAGCGACAGCGATCTGGTGAGAAAGCTGCTGCACTTTGCCGCCCAGGACTGCGGCCAGGAGCCGCAACCGGCTCAGTGGAGCGGCACCAGCCGCCGGGTGGGGGTAGGGTCACAGATCTTGGCCGACCTGGGGGTGGCCAAAATGCGGCTGCTGTCCAGCTCCGACAAGCGCTACCACGCCTTGGGAGGATTCGGCCTGGAAGTGGTGGAATACGTCGCCGAATAAGGGGCCTTGTAAGCAGTAGGCCATTGTCAGGCGCTGTGCTACCATAGCGCCGTTTTTCTCGGGTCAAGAGTCACGCTATGAAGATCATTGAAGGCGGTTTTGCGGCCCCCACGCACAAATTTGCGCTGGTGGTGTCCCGTTTTAACAGCTTTATCGTCGATTCCCTGGTGGACGGCGCTATCGACGCACTGAAACGTCACGGCCAGGTGCCGGACGAGCACATCACCATAGTGCGTGTGCCCGGTGCGGTAGAGCTGCCTTTGGCTGCCAAGAAAGTGGCTGCCAGCAAAAAATACGACGCCATCATTTCCCTGGGCGCCGTGATCCGTGGCGGTACTCCCCACTTTGACTACGTCTGCTCCGAGTGCAACAAGGGCCTGGCTTCCGTAGCCATGGACTACGACATTCCCGTTGCCTTCGGTGTCCTGACCACCGACACCATAGAGCAGGCCATCGAGCGTGCTGGTACCAAGGCCGGTAACAAGGGCGCCGAAGCGGCCCTGTCCGCCCTGGAAATGGTCAACGTCATAGACGCCCTGGAGGGTTGATGAAACCGGCATTTCGTCGCAAAGCGCGCCGCCTGGCGCTGCAAGCCCTGTACCAGTGGCAGATGACCAACGATCCCATCGCCGATGTGGAGCACCAGTTCCTGACCGAGCAGGACATGAACGAAGTGGACGTGGATTACTTCCGCGACCTTATCGTCGGCGTTGCCACCCACACCGATGAGCTGGACACCATCCTCACCCGCTATGTCAGCCGCCCGCTGGATGACGTAGATCTGGTGGAAAAGGCCGCCCTGCGCCTGGGTCTTTACGAGCTGACCCGCCGCAAGGACGTGCCTTACAAGGTGGCCCTGAATGAGGCCATCGAACTGGCCAAGACCTTCGCCGCCGAGGACAGCCACAAGTTCGTCAACGGCGTACTGGACAAGTTTATCCGGGACCAGCAGGGCAAATGAGCCTGTGAGGAACCGTACGGAGGGCCAGCAGCAATGCTGGCTTTTTATTGATGGCAAGCCGTGAATTCTCGTTGATCGACAACTACTTCAAAGGCAAAGGCCACCAACGCAAGGATGTGGTGTTGGGCATTGGCGACGATTGCGCCCTGCTCAGCGTCAATGACAATACCCTGCTGGCGGTCACCACCGACACCCTGGTCAGCGGTGTTCATTTCCTGGCGGATATGGACCCCAGGGCCATTGGCCACAAGGCGGTGGCAGTGAACCTGTCGGACTTGGCGGCCATGGGCGCCGACCAGGCTTGGCTGTCCCTGGCCCTGACCCTGCCGGACGCCAACGACAAGTGGCTGGCGGAATTCGCCGGTGCCGTCATTGAAGTCTGCGACTATTACGGTGTGACCCTGGTGGGTGGCGATACCACCCGTGGCCCCCTGTCGGTGACCATCACCGCCCAAGGAAAAATCCCCGCCGGCAAGCAACTGACTCGCAGCGGTGCCAAGCCCGGCGACTGGCTCTATGTCACCGGCTCTTTGGGGGACGCCGGCCTGGGGCTGGCCCTGCTCCAAGGCCGGGAAGAGGCCAGCAGCGATCACCGCGAATATCTGATCAACCGCCACTGCTACCCCACCCCCAGGCTGCTGGCCGGCCAGGCCCTGCGCGGCGTGGCCTCCAGCGCTATCGATATCTCCGACGGCCTAGCCTCGGACCTTGGCCATATCCTCAAGGCCAGCCATTGCGGTGCCAACCTGTTCCTGGACAAATTGCCCTTGAGCCAGGCTCTGCTGGGCACGGTATCTTTGGAAGCGGCCTGGCATTATGCCCTGGGCGCCGGTGACGACTACGAGCTGCTCTTTACCGTGCCAGAGGCCCAAAAAGGCGCCTTGGACACGGCGCTTGCCCACTGCGGCGTCAAGCACAGCTGCGTCGGCCAGTTGCGTGGTGGGGAAGGCATCAGTTACCTCAATCACGGCCAAACAGTGGATCTCAATGTCTGCGGGTACGAGCACAACTGGTCATGAGTGACAGCAACAATCCGGTAAAACGCCTCAGCCTGACAAACCCCTGGCATTTCCTGGCCCTGGGCTTTGGCTCTGGACTGGCCCCCAAGGCCCCTGGCACCTTTGGCAGCCTGGCGGCCATCCCGCTTTTTTTGCTGCTAAGCCCCTTGCCCTGGCTGGCCTACCTGGCACTGACCCTGCTGGCTATTGTCGGCGGCGTTTACATCTGTGCCCGGGCCAGCCGCGACATGGGCGTGCACGACCACAGCGCCATCGTCTGGGACGAAGTGGCCGGCATGCTGATCACCCTCTTTATGGTGCCCCTGACCTGGCAATGGCTGCTGGCAGGCTTTGCGCTGTTCCGCTTTTTCGACATCCTCAAACCCTGGCCCATCAGCTGGTGTGACAAGCACCTGCACGGCGGCTTTGGCATCATGATCGACGACGTCCTGGCCGGCGTATTCGCCTTTGCCTGCCTGCAGGGGTTGTTGGCCTGGCTGGGCTGAGCACTTTCCTTTAATTGTTAAATGTGTTATCTCTAATGTTTTCAAGTTGTTGAAATTATTGACTTGATTAGAGTTTAACAAAAGGAATGTTCAGATGGACCTGTACCGACTGTTGGTGCCCGCCCTGGCTTGTGTAGTCAGTGTTGGCCCAGTCCCCGCTTTTGCCACCTCCCTCGATGATGAGCTAATTAACCAGCTATCCGCCCGATCGCCTCTACAGGAGGCCAAGATATCTCCAGATGGCAATTATTTGGCTCTTGCCGTCGTCGATAATGATGAGCGCACGATCAAAGTTGCCGCCACTAAGGACATGAAGTTTATCGGCGGTGTACGCCTTGGTGGAGCCAAGGAATTTGGCAGTTTTTACTGGGCCAATGATGAGCGTCTCGTTGCCAAGGTAATGCAAAAGCTGAGTTGGCAAGAAGAGCCTGTCTACTATGGAGAGTTGTTTGCGTTCAACTGGGATGGCAGGAAAGGCAAAATGATATACGGCTACAGTGCCGGGGAAGGTGAGACAGGAAGTCATATAAAGCGTACTCAGAGTACGGATGGCTGGGCCAGTTTTATTGATCCTCTACCCAATGATCCCAAGCATATATTGATTGCATCGCAACCCATGAGCGGTGATCAGGGCAGTCTTGCTCGGGTTGTAAAATTAGATATTTACCGAGGTCTAGAAAGGAGTATTAACATCATGGCCCCGGTAGCGGATGCGGGGTTCTTATTGCGTCCGGACCAATCTGTCGGTGCTGCATATGGGTCTGACAGGAATGCAAACTTCCAGGTGTACTTGCGTCAAGAGGGTAAAGAGCCTTGGAAACCGCTGGCTGCTGAAGATGTTGCGCCTTTGGGTTTCGATAATAGCGGTAAAGCTCTTTATGTGCTGCGTGGAGAGAATGGCGGCCCACTAGGTCTGTACAAATACGAATTGGACCAAGAGAAATTTAAGAAACTTTACGTCGATCCCGTGTCCAATGTTACGGGAGTCCTGACGTCCCAAGATGATCATTTGGTCTATGGGCTTAAGGTAGAGGATGGCTTACCATCTTATCTGATGGTCAACGGTAAGCATCCGGAAGCGATAGCTTTCAAAGAGCTACTGGCTGCTTTCCCTGGAACTGACCTAACTATCACCAGTTCAACTCCTGATGGCAGTAAATACGTATTTTTGACGGAAACGGATACTGATCCCGGTTCTTTGTATCTATTTGACCAAGAAAAACTTAGCGTTACCCAGCTATTTTCTTTTTACGCCAATCTTGACCGTAAAACCTTGATGCCATCTGAACCTTTCAGCTTCAAGTCATCCGATGGTTTGACGCTGCACGGGTACTACACGCCGCCAAGACCTGATCGGGCCGGTAAACATCACAAGCTGGTAGTCTTGGTCCATGGCGGTCCTCATGGGATCAGAGACCACTGGGCCTTCGACCGTGATGTTCATATCCTTTCCCAGCATGGTTACGCAGTATTGCGCGTCAACTACCGGGGCTCTGGAGGTTACGGTACAACCTTCCTGGAGGCCGGTTATCGTCATTGGGGTGACTTGATCCAGCAGGATATTGCCGAGGCTGTAGATTGGGCCATTCGAGAGAAGAATATCGCCAAGGAAAAGGTGTGCATCATGGGTGGCAGTTTTGGTGGTTACTCGGCAGTGATGAGTGCGATTACTTATCCTGACAAGTATCACTGTGCAGTGGCCAATGCAGGCATTTATGACTTACCCCTGATGAAGGAAGAAGGAGAAATTCCAGAGTTTTATAATGGTGAGGCCTACTTGGAGAAGGCCTTGGGAATGGACGAGGCTCAGTTGCGGGCATTTTCTCCGGCTGCCCAAGCTGCGCGCCTTCAAGTGCCGCTGCTGTTGACCCACGGGACGCAGGACAAGCGGGCTCCTATCGAGCAGTATGAAGCGCTGGCTGCCGCCCTTAAGGCTGCTAAAAAGCCTTTTGAGAGCCTGGTACTGGATAAGGAAGGCCATGGCTTTCGCGATCCTGAAAACCGTGCGCTCTACTACCGTACCGTGCTGACTTTCCTGAACCAACAGCTCGGTGACTAACAAAAGGTAGCCATGGCCCTTTGGCCTCCCAAAGCCCCGCATAGCGGGGCTTTTTTTGGGCTTAGTTCAACCTGGTTTCGATACCGGTTTGGATGCTGACGCTGTCTCGCCTCAATTCGACCAGGAACTCCTGCAAAATCGCGCTTGATGAACTCGTCGGATAGGTCTGACAGTGTCGTAGGTATGATGGGGCAATGCTAAACAGCAGCTCGGCAAGGCCGACTTTCGATGGTAAAGGCTGCCTCGTGGGTAACGGCGTGCTGCTCGCCACGGCGGCGTCGAAGTATTGGCTGGGATATTGGAAATACACCATACCGGAGTCTTGGTGCATGGCTGGGAAAAATGGCCATCCGCTTGGGGACTGTGCCGAAGATGTAGGTGGAAGTTGGCTACCGCCTTTGGACTTAGCTAAACCGTCCTTGCTGGAGTCGAACTTGGGCACCCCGTGCCAACCGGTGGGGGGATTTTTGGCGGGGATGTGGCCTTCTGCTGCCTGCAGGGGCTGATTTACTTCCTCTAGCTGGCCAGGCGGGCTTCGCTAACCTTGTTACGACCCAGGTCTTTGGCCGCATAAAGGGCGATATCGGCGCGGCGCAACAAGTCGCTGATGTTCTCTTGGGCGGTCAACTGGGCGCATCCAACCGAAATGGTAAGGCTCAATCCTGGAGCAAGGTCATGCAGATCCTGCTGGGCCACCAGTTGGCGCAGCTTCTCGGCAACCTGGAATGCCTTGTTTAAAGGCGTATCGGGCAATAACACCACAAACTCTTCTCCTCCCCAGCGCGCGACTGTGTCCTGGGCTCGGCAATGCCGACGCAGCAGCGACGCCAGTTGTTGCAACACCAGGTCTCCGACCGGATGGCCGAAGTTGTCATTGATCTGCTTGAAATGGTCGGCATCTACCACCAGCACCGACAGGGGGTAGCGGTGACGACGGCTGCGGGCCAGCTCGGTTTCGGCCCGTCTTTCCAGGGCGTAACGATTGAAGCTGGCGGTCAGTGGGTCGCGCGTGGCCATCAATTCCATCTGCCTGTGGTAACTGCGCCTTTCCTTGTCCATGGTCTCGTAAAGAATGGCCGAAACAGCGATCAGCAGGGCACTGGCCTGGCTGACGGCGACGATCAGCATGCCAAAGGAGAGATCCGGGGCTCGATCGGCCGTTTTCACCAGCAGCAGTCCGATGAGGAAGGGGGTAACCATGCCGACCACCAGTTGCAGCCGGGCTATCTTGCCCCCGGTCCAGGGGCTGAGCAATGCCCTTAGACCTCCCCTATTGGCGGTGCGTACCAGGATGGCCAGGCTCATGGGGGTGACCATCATCATGGTGGTGAGGGACATTTCCCCGTAGAAGTGGCTAAGGCCGAAGGCATAGCCCGTCAAGGCAACCTGGGCGACGGCAAAAGCCAGGGTCGACAGCAGCTGTGCCCACTTGGGATGGTAGAGCTGGTAGCTGAGGATGGCGCTGGCGATAAGCCATTGGCAAAGCGCGGTATGTACCCCCAGGGCAACGGGGTGGCCGCTTTCATTGATAAGGGCCAGGGAGCGGGTAAAGGGGGTCAGGGCCTGCAACAGTGCCTGGCTGGCGTCAGGCATTAGAAGACGGCTCAGCATCAGCAGCCAAACAGGCAACGCCAGTACCAGGCTTGGTAAACGATGGTGGTAGAGCAGCATGGATGCTGCCAGTAGGATTATCCCCAGGGCTGATAGGGGGTGAGAGCCGGGACCCAAGGGCTCTGGCCTGATAAGTACTGTTATCTCAAGTGGATAGGACAGCAGGACAAGCAGGCCACTGGCCAAGGCCAATATGGCAAGGGGCACCGTCAATGCCAGGGCCAGTCGGATAAGGGGATAGCGGCGGTACATGGGCGTCCTATGCCAAAGGATCAATGGCTATCTTCCCGACATTAGCACAAGAGCAGCCACCTTTTGCTCAGCAAGAGTGCACCATAAGGTCCTAGATGAAGCTCCTGTTCATAAAGGCCAAGGTTAGAAGGCGTCACCATGAAAAAACCCCGCCGAGGCGGGGTTTGGTCAGGAAAGGCGCGTCTTTATGGCCTGGGTAATACCTGTGCTGTCCAGCCCCAGTTCGGCGAGGATCTCTTCCTGGCCGCCGTGTTTGATGAACTCGTCGGGCAGCCCCAGCATCAGCATCGGCTTGATGGCGTTGGCGCTGAGCAGGTACTCGGCCACGGCTGAGCCGGCGCCGCCTTTGATGACGTTGTCTTCCACCGTCACCAGCAGTTCGTGGCTGGCGGCTAGTTCTTTAAGAAGTTCCTCGTCCAGGGGTTTGACAAAGCGCATGTCCACCACTGTGGCGTCCAGGGCTTCACCGGCTTCCAAGGCGGCTGCCAGGAGGGTGCCAAAGGCGAGGATGGCCACCTTGCTGCCCTGGCGGCGTACCACGGCCTTGCCCAGGGGCAGCAGGCTGGGGGCGGAGTCCAGGGCAGCGCCAGTGGCGCTACCACGGGGGTAGCGCACTGCTGCAGGCAGATCCAACTGGTAGCCGGTGTGCAACATGTTACGGCACTCGTTCTCGTCGCTGGGCGCCATCACCACCAGGTTGGGTACAGAGCGCAGGTAGCTCAAATCGAAGGCACCCTGGTGAGTGGGGCCGTCGGCGCCCACCACACCGGCGCGGTCGATGGCGAACAGCACCGGCAGCTTCATGGTGGCCACATCGTGGATCAGCTGGTCGTAGGCCCGCTGCAGGAAACTGGAATAGATGGCCACCACAGGCTTGAGGCCTTCGATGGCAAAGCCGGCCGCCAGGGTAACGGCGTGCTGCTCGGCTATGGCGGCATCAAAGTACTGGCCGGGATAGTTCTGGCTGAAACGCACCATGCCGGAGCCTTCGCGCATGGCCGGGGTAATGGCCATCAGCTTGGGGTCGCTGGCGGCGGTGTCGCACAGCCAGTCGCCGAAGATGTTGGAGAAGGTCGGCTTGCCGCCCTTGGATTTGGGCAAACAGTCCTTGCTGGGGTCGAACTTGGGCACCCCATGGTAACCGATGGGGTCTTTTTCGGCAGGCTCGTAGCCTTTGCCTTTTTTGGTCATCACGTGCAGCAGCTGGGGGCCCTTGAGGTTGCGCATGTTGCGCAGGCAGTCCACCAGCCCTTCCACGTCATGGCCGTCGATGGGGCCTATGTAGTTGAAACCCAGCTCTTCAAAGAGGGTGCCGGGTACCACCATGCCCTTGAGGTGTTCCTCGGCACGCTTGGCCAGCTCCTTGATGGGGGGCAGGCCGGACAGTACCTTCTTGCCTCCTTCGCGGATGGAGGTATAGAGGCTGCCGGACAGCAGCCGCGCCATGTGTTTATTGAGTGCCCCGACGTTTTCCGAGATGGACATCTCGTTGTCATTGAGCACCACTACCATGTCCTTGCCCAGGTCACCGGCGTGGTTCATGGCCTCAAAAGCCATGCCGGCGGTTATGGCGCCGTCACCGATCACCGCCACCACCTTGCGGCCGGCCTCTTCCTTGTCAGCGGCGATGGCCATGCCAAGGGCCGCCGAGATGGAGGTAGAAGAGTGGCCCACCGACAACACGTCGTATTCGCTCTCTTCCCGCCAGGGGAAGGGATGCAGGCCGTTCTTCTGGCGAATGGAACCCATGCGATCGCGCCGACCTGTGAGGATCTTGTGGGGGTAGGCCTGGTGGCCCACATCCCAGATAAGGCGATCGAAGGGGGTCTGGTAGACATAGTGCAGGGCCACCGTCAGTTCGACGGCGCCCAGGCCAGATGCCAGGTGGCCAGAAGACTGGCTCACCGACTCGAGCAGATAGCGACGCAACTCATCAGCCACCTGGGGTAGCTGTTCCTGGGGCAGTTTACGCAGGGCCTCAGGCGAGGGGACGGCGCTTAACAAAGGGTAATTTTTATTATCAATGCTCATATGCAGTGCTGGCGATGTTAACGCTCGCGGGTAATGACGTAGCGGGCGAGGGCAGCTAGATGTTCGCTATTGTAGGGCAATGACGCCAGGCAGGACAGGGCTTCGTCCACCAAAGACTGGGCCATGGTTTTGGCCTGGTTCAGTCCCAGCAGGGCCGGGTAGGTGGCCTTGTCATCCCGCTGGTCCTTGCCTTGGGTCTTGCCCAGTACCTGGGTGTCGGCGGTAATGTCGAGGATATCGTCCTGTACCTGGAAGGCCAGGCCCAGTTTCTCGGCAAAGGTAGCAAGCGACTGATATTGGGCATCACTGATGCCCGCCGCCAGGGCTGGCAGCAAAACGCTGGCCCGGATCAGGGCGCCGGTCTTGTGGGCGTGGACCTGTTCCAGGGCCTTAAGGTCAAGGGCCTGGCCGGTGGCGGCGATATCCAGGGCCTGGCCGCCCACCATGCCAGCAAAACCGGCGGCGCGGGACAGCAACAGCAGCAGGGCCTTGAAGGTGGCGGCATCGGCGACCTGGGCCTTGGCCAGCTCTTCAAAGGCCAGGGCCTGCAGGGCGTCACCGGCGAGGATGGCGGTGGCTTCATCGAAGGCCACATGTACCGTCGGCTGGCCACGGCGCAGCTCGTCGTCGTCCATGGCCGGCAGGTCATCGTGGATCAGGGAATAGGCGTGGATACTTTCCACGGCCGCAGCCAGCGGGTCTAGGGCCTCTTCAGCCAGGCCCAACATGGTGCCGGTGCTGTAGACCAGGAAAGGCCTGACCCTTTTGCCCCCCAGCAGCAGGCCGTGGCGCATGGCCCCCAGCAGGCGCGGTGCCAGGGCCGGTTGCTGGTCAAGGCACTGACCGAGATAGTTGTCGATGCGTTGGCGAAAATGCTGTTGCTGGTCCTGCAGGGTCATGCGTCTGGCTCGCTGGCAAAGGGGGCCAGAGTTTGGCCATCACCCAGCAGCATCTGTACCTTCTGCTCGGCCGCCTTGAGCTTTTGTTCGCTTTCCCGGCTCAGTGCTACGCCACGTTCAAACTGGCGCAAAGCCTCGTCCAGGCTGAGTTCGCCCTGTTCGAGCTGGGTGACCACAGCCTCCAATTCCTTGAGGTTCTCTTCAAAGGTCATGTTTTCCGGCTGCTTTTTTGCCATCTTTTACCCTTAAGTCCTGGCCGCATGCGGTCGATGAAGGTTTGGGCGCACAAATTACTGCCAAGCAGGCGCGAACGCAAACTTCTGCCCTTGTCCTTGGGGGGCTGTCACGCAAAAATAGCTGCTGCCACGCTATAACGTAATGCGACAAGCGTAAAGTTTTTGGGAGAGGTATCCTTTGGATCTGGCAACACTTATTGGCATTATCGGGGCCTTCGCCTTCATCGTCATGGCTATGCTGCAAGGCGGTGAACTGGGCAGCTTCTACGATACCCCCTCAGTCCTCATCGTGATCGCCGGCTCTCTGTGCGTGGTGTTGATGAAGTTCAACATGGGACAGTTTTTTGGCGCGACCAAGATTGCCATGAAGGCTTTCATGTTCAAGCTGGAAAAGCCGGAGGAGTTGATCGAGAAAGCCGTGGAGATGGCCGACGCTGCCCGTAAAGGCGGCTTCCTTGCCCTGGAAGAGGCGGAGGTCAATAACAGCTTTTTCCGCAAGGGCATAGACCTGTTGGTGGACGGCCACGACGCCGAAGTGGTGCGTGACAACCTCAATAAGGACATCGACGAAACCACAGAGCGCCACCTGCGCGGCATGGCGGTATTTAGGGCCATGGCCGACGTGGCCCCGGCCATGGGCATGATAGGCACCCTGATCGGCCTGGTGGCCATGCTCAAGAACATGGATGACCCCAAAGCCATAGGCCCGGCCATGGCGGTGGCTTTGTTGACTACCCTCTATGGCGCCGTGTTGGCCAACATGGTGGCCACCCCCATCGCCGACAAGCTGGCGCTGCGCATGAACGAAGAAATGCTCAACCGCCGCCTTATCCTCGACGCCGTCATGGGCATCCAGGCCGGCCTTAACCCCCGTGTTATCGAAGGCATGCTCAAGAACTACCTGGCCGAGTCCAAGCGCCAGGTGAAGACTACGGACGATTAAGGCATGAGCAACGGACCCAAGTGCAAGTGCCCGCCACCGGGGTTGCCGCCCTGGATGGGCACCTTTGCCGACCTGATGTCATTGCTGATGTGCTTTTTCGTGCTGCTGCTGTCTTTTTCCGAGATGGACGTGCTCAAGTTCAAGCAGATCGCCGGCTCCATGAAGTACGCCTTCGGTGTGCAAAACCGGGTGGAGGTCAAAGACATCCCCAAGGGTACCTCGGTGATCGCCCAGGAGTTCAGTCCCGGCAAGCCTGAGCCTACCCCTATCGAAACCATCCAACAACAGACCATGGAAATGACTGAGCAGAGCCTGGAATTCCAGGACGGCGAAAGTCAGTACGTAGGCGGCCAAACCAAGCAGCGGGACAACAAGGTGGGCGGCGAGTCTGCCAGTGCCGGCTCAGAGAGCAGCACCAGCGAACCCCAGGAACAGCAAGAGCAGATGAACGAGCTGGCCCGCAACATGGCCCAGGCGCTGAACGCCGAGATCATGGACGGCGCCATAGAACTGGAGGCCCTGGGCCAACAGATCGTCATCCGTATTCGTGAAAAAGGCTCCTTCCCTTCCGGCTCGGCCTTCCTGCAACCCAAGTTCAGGCCGATCATCCGCGAGATAGGGCAGCTGCTCAAAGACGTGCCAGGAGAGATCACAGTGTCGGGCCATACCGACGATCTCAAGGTGCACTCAGAGCTGTACAGTTCCAACTGGGATCTGTCCATCCAGCGGGCCCTGGCGGTGACAGACGAGCTGCTGAAGGTGGACGGCTTGGATCATAACCGCTTGGTTGTACGGGGCTTTGCCGACACTAAACCCATAAAGCCCAACGTCTCCGAAGACAACCGCCGTATCAACCGGCGGGTGGAGATCGCCATCAACCAGGGCAAGCCGAAGATCACCGACGAGATCCCTGCCGACCAGCCCTGAGCAGCTGTGGGGTGAAAGCAAAGCGGCGTGCGGGTATAATCCGCACGCTTTTTGCGTCTGTCAGGGTAATCTCGTGAAGTTCATCATCAAGCTCCATCCGGAAATCACCATCAAGAGCAAGTCGGTCAGGCTGCGCTTTATCAAGTTGCTGGAGTCCAACCTACGGGTGGCCCTGCGCCGGGTGGAGGAAGAAACCAAGGTTGACCGGTTCTGGGACAAGCTGGAACTGAGGGTCCCTGACAGTGCAGACCGGGCGCAGGTGATTGAGAAGATCTGCTCCACCCCAGGTGTGGCTCACGCCCTGGAAGTGGCCGAGCATCCCTTCAGCTCCCTTCATGACATCTACGAAGTGGCCCAGGCCGCCTGGGGCCATACCCTGGCCGGCAAAACCTTCTGTGTGCGGGTCAAACGCAGCGGCAAACACGAATTCAGCTCCATCGAGGTGGAACGCTACGTAGGGGGCGGCCTTAACCAGAACAACGCCACCGGCGGTGTGCGCCTGAAAAACCCCGACATTACCCTGAACCTGGAGATTGAAGGGGACAAGGTCTACCTGGTCAGCGCTCGCCACCGTGGTCTGGGGGGCTTTCCCATCAAGACCCAGGAAGACCTGCTCAGCCTTATCTCCGGCGGCTTTGACTCCGGTGTGGCCAGCTACCAGGCCATTCGCCGTGGCTCGCGCACCCATTACTGCTTTTTCAACCTCGGCGGTAATGCCCACGAAATTGGCACCAAGCAGATGGCCTACCATCTGTGGGACCGCTTCGGTGCCTCCCACAGGGTCAAATTCATCACAGTGCCCTTTGAAGGGGTGGTGGGGGAGATCCTCGAGAAGATTGACGACGGCCTGATGGGCGTCGTGTTGAAAAGGATGATGATGCGCGCCGCCGCCAAGGTAGCCGAACGCATGGGCATCCAGGCCCTGGTCACAGGTGAGGCGGTGGGTCAGGTGTCCAGCCAGACCCTCACCAACCTGACGGTGATCGAGCGCGCCGTCGACACCCTGATCCTGCGGCCGCTGATCTTCACCGACAAGCAGGATATCGTCGATACCGCCCGGGCCATCGGCACCTTCGAGATCGCCGAGACCATGCCGGAATTCTGCGGCGTGATCTCCAAGAACCCCAACGTCAGGGCCGACATCAAGAAGGTGGAAGCCACCGAGGAAGATTTTGATTTCGCGGTGCTGGAGCAGGCCCTGGCCGACGCCAAGGTCATGGATATCCGCGACATCGCCCAGGAAGCCGACGAACGAGTGGTGGAAGTGGAAGCCTTCAGCCAGGTGCCAAAGGATGGGGTTATCCTCGACATTCGCGCCCCGGACGAAGAAGAAGACAGCCCCCTGGAGCTGGACGGGGTCGAGGTCAAGACGCTGCCCTTCTACAAGCTGGCCACCCAGTTTGGCGACCTGCCCAAAGACCGGCTCTATTACCTCTACTGCGCCAAGGGTGTGATGAGCAAGCTCCAGGCCCTGTACCTGCAGGAGCAGGGCTTCAACAATGTGCGGGTCTACCGGCCCCACTGAAAAAGGCGCCTTGGGGCGCCTTTTTTGTCAGGGCAGCACCAGGGGCGCGGCGATGCGCTGGGCCACATCTTCCCCAGCCAATACCTCTATGATGGACAGGGCGAACAGCATGGCGGTACCCGGGCCTTGGCTGGTGATCAACCGGTGACGGTAGTCGGTAACGGTCAGGGCGTCGGCCTTGAGGCCCTGTGCAGGTAGGCGGTCGTGGAAGCCGGGGTGCCCCGTCACCTGGGCCTTGTCGGGCAACAGGCCATGGGTCTTAAGTACCAACACCGGCGCCGTATCCATGGCGGCCAACCAGCGGCCGGCCTTCTGCCTGGCCTGCAGGCTGGCCACCAGGGCGCCATGTTGGGCCAGGCGTTCGGTGCCTTCCAGGCCACCTGGGAGGATCAAGATATCGGGACGCTCGGCCTCGCTTGGGTCCTGGGGCCAGAGGCGATCGGCCTTCAAGGTTACCCGGCGGGCGCAGCTCACTTCCAATTCGTCTTCCATGCTGACGATGTCGGTGTCGATACCGGCGCGGCGCAGCACATTGGCTACCCCCACCACTTCCAATTCTTCCGAGCCCTTGGCGCAGGCTATCCAGGCGGCGCTCATGTGGTCAGCTCCCTGATCTGTTGCCACAGCAGCCTATGCAAAGGGGCGGGCAGCTGGTGGTGTTGGGCCTTTTCACAAAGATAGCCGTTGATGGCGTCGACCTCGGTTTTTCTGCCAGCCTGGCGATCGGCCAGCATGGAAGAGGTGTTGGCGGCGGTGGCTTGTGCCACCGCCAGAATGTTATCCAGCAGCTCTTGGGCAGTGCAGGCCAAACCTTCGTGTTGCAGCACCGGCGTCATTTCCGCTATCAGGGCAATGATTTCCTGGCGGTATTGGCTTGCCAGCAAGGCGCCGTTAGGCACCTGATCCCGGGCGGTCAGGGGGTTGATGACGGCATTGATGGCCAGCTTTTGCAGTAAGGGTTCCATCACCTGGGGGAAGTACCTGGCTGGGGGCAGGGCCCGATGCAGGGCCCAATGGACCTGTGGCAGGGCCTGGAGGCTGCCACTGACCTGGCCATAACCGCAATGGCCCCGGCCTGTCATCAGCACCTGCTCACCCTGGCGTTTGGCGCCATAGGTTGTGGTGCCAAGGAACAAGGGGTTGCTGAGGCGCTGGGCCAGCCGTTCGTGTGGGCCAAGGCCGTTACAGAGCAATACCAGGGGCAGTTCCGGGCGGGGAGCCAGGGCCGCCAGGGCCAATTCTGCCTGGTGGCTCTTGGTGCAGACCAACCACAGGTCGGCATCCTGCGCTTTCGGATGGGGGGGGCGCCCTTTTAGGCAAACATCGATGTCTTGGTCAGCCAGGCGCTTGGCGATAAGGCGCCCTATGGCGCCGTCTCCTAGGATCCCGACCGTCGCCATTTGCTCACCAAGGCCACCAGCAGGTAGGCCAGGCCTATACCCACCAGATCGGCGCTCCAGTCGCGGATACTGGCTTCACGGTAGGACAGGTACCATTGCACCACTTCGATAAGAGCGCCATAGCCGGCCAGGGCCAGCATCTGCGGCCACAAGGGGCGGCGCCAGGCGCCGAAGGCCAACAGGCTCAACACGAAAAAGGCCAAAGAGTGCATTACCTTGTCGCCCCCTGGCTGGGGGTAACTGGATTTGGTAATGGCGAGCATGGCCGTAGCCAATACGGCTAGGGCCAGGAGTAATTGGTAGGTTCTAGGTGAGATCAGCACAGCCTGCATCCGCTCTCCGCTTGGTTATCTGGTGCCATTGTAAACTAGTGCCCCGGCCCTGGCTCAAGGGTGAACGGCCGCAAAGCTTAATCGGCCCGCCTCTTCCAGGGAGCGACCCAGGGCAGCAGCAGCAGGCCGGGCAGTGCCACCACCATGCACAGCATGAAAAACAGCGGCCAGCCCATGGCCTCCACCATAAAACCGGTACCGGCATTGGCCAGCACCCTGGGCACGGCGGTCAGGGCGGTGAGCAAGGCCAACTGGGTGGCCAGGTAAGTACGGCTGGCCTCCCGGGCGATAAAGGCGGTGAGGGCGGCGGCCCCCAGGCCGACGCCGAAGTATTCGGCCGCCACCACGCCCCCCAGCCACCAGAGGTTGCGTGCCTCGGGAGCAAGGGACGACAGCAGGGCATAGCCGGCGATGCTGGCCACCTGGATCAGGCCAAAGAGCCACAGTGAGCGGTTGATGCCGATCTTGAGCATCACCAGCCCCCCCAACAGGCTGCCGACAAGCACAGGCCAAAGCGCCGCATGCTTGGCCACCAGCCCTATTTCGGACTTGGTGTAGCCCATATCCAGGTAGAAGGGGGTTTGCAGGGCTACCGCCATGTTGTCCCCCAGTTTGTAGAGCACCATAAACACCAGGATAAGCAGGGCCTGGCGCCCACCTAGACGGTCAAAAAACTCGGCAAAAGGCTCCACTACCGCTTGGTAAAGCTTCATGGGGTGGCGGTCGTGGTTGGGTTCGTCGGCGATGGCGGTCAGCACTAGGCCAACGGCCATAAAGGCGGCGGTTATTAAAAAGACGCTGGACCAGGGCAGGTGATCGGCGAGGATCAGGGAAAGGGAGCCCGGCACCAGGCCGGCCAGGCGGTAGGCATTGACATGTACGGCGTTGCCCAGGCCCAGCTCCCGATCTGGCAGTATTTCCCGGCGATAGGCGTCGATGACAATGTCCTGGGAGGCGGAAAAAACGGCCACCAATATAGAGGCGATCACCACCAGGGTCAGGCTGTGCTGGGGATCGATAAAGGCGAAAGAAGCCAGAGACAGCAGCAGGCCCAACTGGGTCAGCAGCATCCAGCCCCGGCGCAGCCCCAGCAAGGGCAGCTCAAACCTGTCCATCAATGGGGACCAGAGGAATTTCCAGGTGTAGGGGAACTGCACCAGGGCCAGCAGCCCAATGGTGCCCAAGTCCACGTCCAGGTCCCTCAGCCAGCCCGGTACCAATTGGAACAGGAAGAACAGCGGCAGGCCCGAGGCAAAGCCGGTCAGGATGCACAGCAACATGCGCCGGGTGAATACCAGTTGCCACCAGGGGGCGTCAGTCAAGGAAGGGCCTTTATGAAATCGTCAAACTATGAGGCAGCAAGGTAAACATCCTTGTGGCTCATGGCAAACCTTTCAGGGCCTAACTGCGATGCCGTCGGGGCGGTATTCAGCTTGGCCCTTTAGAAAGCGGATGCTGGCTTCCAGGTGCTGGCGCAACACCCTGTGGCCACGGAGTTGGTAGGGCTGATGGCGGTGCATCAGCCCCAGCAGGTCCCAAAAGGCCTGTTCCAGCTCAGTGGCCGGACCCTGGGCCGGGCCCAACTGCTGCCAGCTCTCCAACAGATCCCAGACGCGGGCATCCACCTGAGCGGTATCTGACTCGAACGCCAACACCGACTCTGCCAAAGACAGCAGAGCCGGGATCTGGGCCTGCAGAAAGGCGCCAAGGCGCTCTTGCTGATATTGAGATGAGGTATCGATCATATGCCTCAGTATAGGCAGCCAGGTCCCGGCTGCCGCTCCTGAAACGCTCTGTTTAATCTGTCGTCAATCTGGTCCTCAGAGGGGCGGCAAAAGTGTGACCTTGCGCAGTATCACAGGGGCCGAGGGCACGTCGGAAAAACCGGTCTTGGCGTCGAGCTCCGTGGGCACTGCGGCCATGGCTTCCAGCACTTCCAGGCCTTCCACCACCTCGCCGAACACCGCATAGCCCCAGCGACGGGGCGAGGGGTCGAGGCGGTCATTGTTGGCGACATTAAAATAGAACTGGCTGGTGGCGGTGTAGGGCGCGTCCTCCCGGGCCATGGCGATGGTGCCTAGGCTGTTGGAAAGACCGTTCCCTGACTCGTTGAAGATGGGCTCACGGGTCGGGCGTTCGTTGAACTTGAGGTCATAGCCGCCCCCCTGCACCACGAAGTCCTTGATGATACGGTGGAACAGGCTGTCGTTGTAGTGGCCGTCCACGGCGTAGCGCAGGAAATTGTCCACCGTAATGGGGGCCCGGGTACGGTCCAGTTCCACCACCAGGGTGCCCAGGCTGGTTTCCATTTTCACTCTGGGGAAAAGGTTGTCCGGCTGCAGGTCGTCGGTCTTGATGGCGGCCTGGGACAAGGTGCTGGCCAGCAGCAGGAGGGAGGCCAATAAGCGGATCATGGGCAATTCCGTCGCGTAAAAGACCCTAGGTTAGTGCCAAGGGCTTGAAAAGCCAATGTTCTCTGGCAAGGCGCCGACGTCTTTCCTCCGGGTTGAACAGGGCTGCCAGGCCAGGGCGCCCGGCCAGCAGGCTCTGGCGCAACAGCGGCCAGGGGCCACTGCGTTGCCCTCTGGGATAGCCGTCGATGGCGCTGGGCAAAGTGGCCAGTCTGGGCAAGGCCCACTGGGCCAGGCTTAGGCCCTGGCGGGCGGCCTTGTCCTGCCAGTGCCAGCGCCACAGGTGTGCCTGCAAGGCCTGGTCCTGGTGCCAGCGCTCCAGGCGCCAACGTTGCCGGGCCAGGGCCCAGTCGCTGTCACCCAGTAACCAGCGGGCCAGCTTGGGGTTGGGCTCCGGCAATTGGGGCTGGGCTTCGGCTTGCCAATGCCAGTCCAATACCGGCCTGGGATCAGCCGGTTTGGGGGCAGCTTTGTGCTGGTAGGGATAGAGCCGGCCATCTAGCCAATAGTGCTGGCATGGCAGGGCCAACAGTTCCCGGTACAGGCTGTGTTGTTCCAAAGGCGCACCCAGGCTTAACCAATCGAATAGGGATTCGGGGTCCAGGGTCAGGCCGGGAAAGGCCGCCAGGAAGCCGGGGTCGGAGCTGATCAGCCAGCTGTGATGCCAATCGCGCTTGTAGAGCGGGACCAGTCCCAGGCGATCCCCGGCTGCCAGGTAGTGGTTGCCCACCGGCGCCAACAGAGCGAAATGCCCCTGGCAATGGGGCAGGGTAACCAGAGGGGTCTTGAGCAGGGCGCCGATATCGGGTCCGGCCAGGGGCTCACCCAGCAGTAGCGCCGGCCCTTGTGGGCTAGGTGTGAACAGGCTGGCCTGGCTGGCCAGTAACAGGAAGGGGCCCTTTCTTTTGCCTTGGCCCTGGGGCCAACGGGCTAACCAGTTGGCTTTGACGGTGGCCTCTTCCTGAAAACCATTGGGATCGAACAGCAGGGCGACAGCAACCATAGCATTCCAGTGCAAGGGGTCCTGTTGCCAGTGTAGTTCAGCCCTGGAACATCTGGGTCAACTGGGGATCGTTGACCAGGCTGGTCATGGTCTGTTCCAGCAGGCGGTTCAGTTCCCCTTCCAGGCGGCCCAGGTCAGGCCCCAAGGGCGCTTCGAAGGCACCTGTGCTGGTAAAACGCTTGGTCAGAGTGTGGCCGTCTCGCTCGGCATAGACTTCCATCACGACCTTCTGTTGGCTGCTGTGGCTGGCCAGGCCTTCATCCACCACGGCTTGCAAGGTCAGCAAGCGCACAGACAGGCGGGCACCGGTGGCCGGGGTAATGGCGTAGCCTTTGGCGCTCAGGCCTTCTCGCAGGCGTTGGCTAAGGCGCTGAGCCAGGCCAGGATCGCTGGCAATGGCGGCCTTGGCCAGATGCAAAACGGCGTTGTCCGTTCTGTTGTCCTGGAAGTCAAAACGCACCGGGATCAGGCTACTGGCCTGGGTGACGGCCGGTGCGGCAGGGTCCAACCAACTGGTTTGGGGCAGGCTGGCGCAGCCACCGAGCAGCAGCAGGGCCAAAAGCAGGGCTCTCATGAGGTTCTCCTTTTTATTGCTTTAAGTACGATGAACTTGCGATCGGTGGCGACCACCTGGCAGCCCCCGAACAGCTTGCTGAGCTTGATCTGATACCCCAGGTGGCGGTTACCGACGATCCACAGCTGGCCGCCTTGGCGCAGTACCTTGAAGGCGTCTTTGAACATCTGCCAGGCGATATGGTCAGTGACCACCTGTTGCTGGTGGAAAGGCGGGTTGCAAAGCACCAGATCGGCGCTAGCCCGCTCGAAGCCATCCAGGCAGTTGTTGGCGATAAAGTCTGCCGCAACCGTCGGCAGATTGCCCGCCATATTGGCCTTGGCCGATGCCACTGCCAGGTAGGATTCATCCACCAGTTGATAACGGGCTTCGGGGTATTGGCTGGCCATCATCAGTGCCAGCACGCCATTACCACAGCCCAGGTCGATCACCCGGTCAAAACGGCCTTGTGGCAGGTTGGCCAACAGCAGCCGGGCGCCAATATCCAGGCTCTGGCGGGAAAACACATTGGCATGATTGACCAACTGGTAGTCCGTGCCTTCCAGAGGCCAACTCAGGGGGGCCGGCTGGGGCAGGGGAGCCTTGCCGTCACTGCGGCTGACAAAGGCTCTGGCTTTTTTCCAGCCCAGCAGGCGGTCGGTGGGGCCAAGATAGCGACTGAGCAGGGCTTCGGCCCGCTCGGGAATATCCCGGTCGCGGCCGGCAAAGAACACCAGGCTGTCAGGTGCCAGTAGTGGTTTAAGCTTGGCGAGATAAAACTCCAGCATGGACAGCTGTTTAGGCAGGCGCCCCAATACCAGTTGCGGTTGCTGGGGCCAGTCATCCAGAGGGCTTAGCAGCTGCACCTGGGCCAGACCCTGGCGGTTCAGGTTGTGTTCTATTGCCTTGTGGCTAACGTAGGAGTCGTTAACCACGCTAACATGGCTACCGGCCAGGGCGCAGCTAAGGGCGCCGAATTGATCTCCCAGCACCAGAATAGGGCGCTGTGGGTCCAACTGGCTTGCCACCAGGCTTTGCAACAGGTATTCGTCGGCGCTGTCCCAGGCCTGGAGGTCATCCTGGGGGTTGGGAGGGTAGCGCTCGAGAAGGGAAAGATGATGGGTCAAGGCGGGCACGGCCAGCTTCCAGCAAATATAAAGTTGCATTTTGACACATTGGGCCGCAGCGTTCAGCAGTGCCTTGCCCCCGACCAGCTTGCCCTGTGGCCGGCGGTGCTGGACCAGGCCGAGGCCGAGTGCCTGTACGGCCAGCTCAAGGAGCAGCTCAACTGGACCCAGCCTGAGCTCACCGTCTTCGGCAAGAGCCACCCCATTCCGCGCATGCAGGCTTGGGTCGGGGATCCTGAGGCTCACTATACTTATTCTTCCCGGCCCTTTGCACCGGCGCCCTGGCACCCGCTATTGCAGGGATTGGCACAGCAATTGTCGGCTTTTTTCAAACAGCCCTTCAATTCGGTGCTGGCCAACTACTACCGTGACGGTAAAGATCATATGGGCTGGCACAGCGACGATGAGCCGGAACTGGGGCCGGTGATCGCCATGATTAGCCTGGGGGCCCAGCGGGATCTGGCCTTCAGGCCGAGGGGGCCTGGGGCCTCCTTCAAAGTAGCCTTGCCCAGCGGTAGCCTGCTGCTGATGGGCCCAGGGCTGCAGCAGGGCTGGCAACATGGCCTGCCCAACCGCGCCCGGGTTACCGGCGGGCGCATCAGTTTGACCTTTCGTCAGGTCAAGGCCTTGCGTGAGCGGGCCTGAAGGCGTAGAAAGCCATCCCCCAGCAACAAGGAGCCAAACCTATGTCTGTCCAGCGTCATATCGAGGATAAATTGCATGTGGCTTTCCAGCCGGCCCACCTGTCGGTGACCAACGAGTCCTATATGCATGCGGTGCCGGCGGATGCCGAGACCCACTTTAAGGTGGTGATCGTTTCGGGTGAGTTCGAGGGGCAACGGCTGGTCAGCCGCCACCGGGCCGTCAACCAGATCCTGGCCGACGAACTGGCCGGCCCTGTCCATGCGTTGGCACTGCATACTTATACGCCCGAGGAGTGGGAGCAGTACTACGGCCAGGTACCGGCCTCTCCAGCCTGTTTGGGAGGCAGCCGCTTAGGCTGACAAACCTTGCTCTACAAGGGATGGACAAGGCCAATAAAGCAAGAAGGCGGCGCAGATGCGCCGCCTTTGTAATTGTGGCAAGAAGACAGTCTGTACGGGAAAAGTTCCCCAGCGGCGTTTAATAGCCATGGTAACTGTCCGGGAAGGGGTGCTAAAATACGCCGCTTGTAAAAGACCGGAGTTATGACTCCGGCACACAACGCTTTTTCGCCGCCTTGATGAGTCGCGACAGTCGGGGTGGCGGTCAGCCTACAGAATTCCCTTAACTGTTGTGCAAAGTGCGTATGATTACCATCAAGAAAGGACTGGACGTTCCTATCAGCGGAGCGCCTGAGCAAGTGATCCACGATGGTCCAGCCATCAAGACAGTTGCCGTCCTGGGCGAAGAGTACATCGGCATGCGGCCGACCATGCACGTCCGGGAAGGTGATCTTGTCAAGAAAGGCCAGATCATTTTCGATGATAAAAAGAACCCGGGCGTGAAATTCACTGCCCCCGCCGCCGGCAAGGTGGTGGCCATCAACCGTGGCGAAAAGCGTGTGCTGCAGTCTGTTGTCATCGAACTCGATGGCAATGACGAAGTCAGCTTCCAAGCTTTCGACGCCGGTAAACTGGCCAGCCTCGACCGCCAACTGGTGGTGGACCAACTGGTAGAGTCCGGTCTCTGGACCGCCCTGCGTACCCGTCCCTACTCCAAAATCCCCGCCATCGACAGCACCACTGCCGCCATCTTCGTTTCTGCCTTGGATACCAATCCCCTGGCAGCTGATCCGGCCGTTGTCATCAAAGAGCAGCAAGACGCTTTCAATAACGGCCTGGCCGTGCTGTCTGTGCTGAGCGAAGGCAAGGTGTATGTGTCCAAAGCCGCTAACAGCGACATCAAGGCACAGGCGCCCAAGGTGACTTTGGAAGACGTGACTGGCCCGCACCCTGCTGGCCTGGTCGGTACCCAAATCCACAAGCTGTATGGCGCTTCTTCTAGCCGCGTTGCCTGGCACCTGGGTTACCAGGACGTGATCGCCATCGGCAAGCTGTTCGTAGAAGGTAAGCTGGACAGCAGCCGCGTCGTTGCCCTGGCTGGCCCCAGCGTTAAAAAGCCGCGCCTGGTCCGTACCCAACTGGGTGCTAACCTGGCCGAGCTGGTAGCGGGTGAGCTGCACGAAGGCGAAAACCGTGTGGTATCCGGTTCCGTCCTGTCCGGCTCCGTGGCCGCTGGCCCCCACGCCTACCTGGGTCGTTATCACGTTCAGGTCAGCGTGCTGTCCGAAGGTCGTGACAAGGCGTTCCTGGGCTGGGCTACTCCGGGCTCCGACAAGTTCTCCGTGACCCGTGCCTATCTTGGCCACTTTGGCAAGAAGCTGTTCGGCATGAGCACCACCACCAACGGTTCTTCCCGTGCCATGGTGCCAATCGGCAACTATGAGCGCGTGATGCCGCTGGATATCCTGCCGACCCTGCTGCTGCGCGACATCCTGTCCGGTGATACCGACAGTGCGCAACAACTGGGCATCCTCGAACTGGATGAAGAAGATCTGGCGCTCTGTACCTTTGTTTGTCCGGGTAAATACGACTACGGCTCTGCCCTGCGTGCTTGCCTGACCAAAATCGAGAAGGAAGGTTAATCATGGGCCTGAAGAACTTCATCGAGAAAATCGAGCCGCAATTCGAAAAGGGCGGCAAGTACGAGAAGTGGTATGCGCTCTATGAAGCCGTGGCCACCGTACTCTACACCCCCGGCAAGGTAACCCGTGGCCAAACCCACGTTCGTGACGCTATCGACCTGAAGCGCATCATGATCCTGGTGTGGATGTCCGTGTTCCCGGCCATGTTCTACGGCATGTACAACATCGGTCACCAGGCCCAGCAAGCGCTGGCTGCCGGTGCCCAACTGGCTGACATCTGGCAGGTAGGCCTGTTCCACGCCCTGGGCGGTGAACTGAGTGCCAACTCCGGCTGGGCCAGCATGATGTGGTACGGCGCCTGCTTCTTCCTGCCCGTTTATGCCACTGTGTTCGTGGTGGGCGGCTTCTGGGAAGTGCTGTTTGCCTCTATCCGCAAGCACGAAGTCAACGAAGGCTTCTTCGTTACCTCCATCCTGTTTGCCCTGATCCTGCCCCCCACCATTCCCCTGTGGCAAGCTGCCCTGGGTATCACCTTTGGTGTGGTGATGGCCAAGGAGATCTTCGGCGGCACTGGTCGTAACTTCCTGAACCCGGCCCTGGCGGGTCGTGCCTTCCTGTTCTTCGCCTACCCGGCCTTCATGTCTGGCGACACCGTCTGGACCGCCGTTGACGGTTTCTCCGGCGCGACCCAACTGAGCCAGGCTGCTGCCGGCCAGCTGGACTACGCCATGAACGCCGCCTGGTGGGATGCCTTCTACGGCAACATCCAAGGTTCCATGGGTGAAACCTCCACCCTGGCCATCCTGATCGGCGGCCTGGCCATCATCTTCCTGCGCATCGCCTCCTGGCGCATCGTGCTGGGTACCCTGGTGGGCATGGCCGCAACGGCAACCCTGTTCAACCAGATCGGTTCCGACACCAACAGCATGTTCGCCATGCCCTGGTACTGGCACTTGGTGCTTGGTGGCTTTGCCTTCGGCATGATGTTCATGGCGACCGATCCTGTCTCTGCTTCCTTCACTGACAAGGGTAAGTGGGCCTACGGCATCCTCATCGGTGTCATGGTGGTTCTTATCCGTGTGGTTAACCCGGCTTTCCCCGAGGGCATGATGCTGGCCATCCTGTTCGCCAACCTCTTCGCGCCGCTGTTTGACCACTTTGTCGTTCAGGCCAACATCAAGCGGAGGCTCGCGCGCAATGTCTAATGAAAGCATCGGCAAGACCATAGGCGTGGTTCTGGCCATCAGCCTGGTTTGTTCCGTGGTGGTATCCGGTGCCGCCGTGGCCCTCAAGCCGACCCAGCAGCAGAACAAGCAGCTGGACAAGCAACGCAACATCCTGGACGCCGCTGGCCTGTACAAGGCCGGTATGAGCGCCAAGGATATCCGTGAGGCCTATGCCCAGCATATCGAGCCTCGCATCGTTGAGCTGGCCACCGGCAACTACGTGGAAGAAGTCGACGGCAAGAAAGCCGACACCTTCGACCAGCGCAAAGCCTCCAAGGATCCCAAGTTCAATACCGAGATCCCGGCCGGTGAAGACGTTGCCTCCATCAAACGTCGCTCCAACTTTGCCTCCGTTTACCTGGCCAAGGACGATAGTGGCACCGTGACTTCTGTGGTGCTGCCGGTTCACGGCTATGGCCTGTGGTCCATGATGTACGCCTTCGTGGCGGTTCAGCCCGACGGCAACACCGTTTCCGGCCTGACCTACTACGAGCAGGGTGAAACCCCTGGACTGGGCGGCGAAGTGGAAAACCCCACCTGGCGTGGCAAGTGGAAGGGCAAGGAACTGTTCGCTGCTGACGGCAAGCCGGCCATCCAGGTGGTCAAAGGCGGTGCCTCCGGTGACCACCAGATCGACGCCCTGTCCGGCGCTACTCTGACCAGTAACGGTGTACAGCACACCTTTACCTACTGGATGGGTGAGAACGGCTTTGGCCCTTACCTGACCAAGGTCCGTAACGGAGAAGCTAACAATGGCTAACAGCAAAGAAATGAAGAAAGTCCTGCTGGGCCCCATCCTCGCCAACAACCCCATCGCCCTTCAGGTGCTGGGTATCTGTTCGGCGCTGGCGGTAACCGGCCGTATGGACAAAGCCTTCGTCATGTCCCTGGCATTGACTCTGGTAACCGGCTTTTCCAACCTGTTCATCTCGCTGATCCGTAACCACATCCCCAACAGCGTGCGGATCATCGTGCAGATGGCCATCATCGCGTCCTTGGTTATCGTGGTTGACCAGATCCTGCGTGCCTACGCCTATGAGCTCTCCAAGGAGCTGTCGGTGTTCGTCGGCCTTATCATCACCAACTGTATCGTGATGGGCCGTGCCGAAGCCTACGCCATGAAGAGCCCGCCGTTGATGTCCTTCCTGGACGGTATAGGTAACGGCCTGGGCTACGGCGCTCTGCTGATGACCGTTGGCTTTATCCGCGAGCTGCTTGGTTCCGGCACCCTGTTCGGCTTCGAAGTACTGCCGCTCATCAAGAACGGTGGCTGGTACGAAGCCAACGGCCTGCTGCTGTTGCCCCCCAGCGCCTTCTTTATCATCGGCGGCCTGATCTGGGTACTGCGTACCTTCCGCCCTGAGCAAGTAGAGCCTAAGGAGTAATCGCCGTGGAACATTACATCAGCCTTCTGGTTCGCTCCATTTTCATCGAGAACATGGCGCTGTCCTTCTTCCTGGGCATGTGTACCTTCCTGGCCGTGTCCAAGAAGATCTCCACCGCCCTGGGCCTGGGTATTGCCGTTATCGTGGTACTGACCATCTCCGTACCCGTTAACCAACTGGTTACCCATTACATCCTGGCTCCCGATGCCCTGGTCAAAGGCATGGATCTGAGCTTCCTGAGCTTCATCACCTGGATCGGCGTTATCGCCGCCCTGGTGCAGATCCTGGAAATGGTCCTGGATAAGTATGTCCCTGCGCTTTACAACGCCCTGGGCATCTTCCTGCCGCTCATCACCGTAAACTGCGCCATCTTCGGTGCCGTGTCCTTCATGGCCCTGCGCGAGTACACCTTCGGCGAGTCCGTGGTGTTCGGTTTCGGTTCTGGTGTGGGTTGGGCCCTGGCTATCGTGCTGCTGGCCGGTATCCGCGAGAAACTCAAGTATGCCGACATGCCTGAAGGCGTGCGCGGCCTGGGCAGTGTCTTCATCACTGCCGGCCTGATGGCACTGGGTTTCATGTCTTTCTCAGGGGTTCAGTTGTAAGCGCGGCTCTGCCGCGCCCAAAACGCAAAGGATAAGTCGATGGAAATCATTCTCGGCGTAGGTATGTTCACCGTGATCGTCATGGTACTGGTAGCCATTATCCTGGCTGCCCGTGCCAAGCTGGTCTCCAGCGGTGACGTGACCATCACCATCAATAACGATCCGGACAAGGCCATCAAAGTGCCTGCCGGTGGCAAACTGCTGGGCGCCCTGGCCTCCAGCGGTATCTTCGTGTCCTCCGCCTGTGGCGGCGGTGGTACTTGCGGCCAGTGCCGCGTAAAAGTCCACGAAGGCGGCGGCGACATACTGCCGACCGAGCAATCTCACATCAACAAGCGTGAAGCCAACGAAGGCTGCCGCCTGTCCTGTCAGGTTGCTGTGAAGCAAGACATGAACATCGAAGTGCCTGAAGAGATCTTTGGCGTGAAGCAGTGGGAATGCACTGTTATCTCCAACGACAACAAGGCTACCTTCATCAAGGAACTCAAGCTGGGTATCCCTGCCGGTGAGGCTGTGCCTTTCCGTGCCGGTGGTTACATCCAGATCGAGGCGCCGCCGCACCACGTCAAATATAAAGAGTTCGACGTACCGGAGAAATTCCGCCCGGATTGGGAGCGTTTTGGCTTCTTCAACCTCGAATCCAAGGTTGACGACACCACGATCCGCGCCTACTCCATGGCCAACTACCCGGACGAAGCCGGCATCATCATGCTGAACGTGCGTATCGCTACGCCGCCGCCGAACAACCTGAGCCTGCCCTGCGGCAAGATGTCTTCCTACATCTGGTCCCTCAAGGCCGGCGACAAGGTCACCATCTCCGGTCCCTTCGGTGAATTCTTCGCCAAGGACACCGACGCCGAGATGGTCTTCATCGGTGGTGGTGCCGGTATGGCCCCTATGCGTAGCCACATCTTCGACCAGCTGCGTCGTCTCAAGTCCAAGCGTAAGATCACCTTCTGGTACGGTGCCCGTTCCAAGCGTGAAATGTTCTACGTGGAAGACTTCGACATGCTCCAGGCGGAGAACGAGAACTTCAAGTGGCACGTGGCCCTGTCCGATCCTCAGCCCGAGGACAACTGGGACGGCTACACCGGCTTCATCCACAACGTGGTTTACGAGAACCATCTCAAGAACCACGATGCGCCGGAAGATTGCGAGTACTACATGTGTGGTCCGCCGATCATGAACGCCTCCGTCATCAAGATGCTCAAAGACTTGGGCGTCGAAGACGAAAACATCCTGCTTGACGACTTTGGTGGTTAATCACCCATGCGATCCAACGCAGTAATCAAATGGCTGGCCCTCGGGCTAGCCTTTTTATTAGGGGCCTGTTCCCAGCCTCCGGCCGAGGTCAAACTGGCCGGCCGCACCATGGGAACCGGCTATCATGTGAGCTTCTTCCACGACGGCACCCTGGCCCTGCCGGCCGATATCCAGGCCGAGATAGATGCCCGCCTGGTGGAAGTGAACAACCAGATGTCCCACTATCAGGGCGACTCCGAGATCTCCCTTTTCAACGCCTCGACCAGCACCGTCCCCTTCAAGATAAGCCCCGGCTTTGCCAAGGTGGTTGGTGAGGCGCTGCGTATCGGGCGGCTCTCCGGCGGCGCTTATGACATCACCCTTGGGCCCGTGGTCAATCTCTGGAGCTTTGGCCCCGAGAAGCGCCCCGACCAGGTGCCCAGCGACCAGGAACTGGCCCAGCGGCTGTCGGAAGTGGGGCAGGACAAACTGCACCTGTCCGGCAACGAGTTGGTCAAAGACAGGGGCGATATCAACCTCAACCTGTCATCCATCGCCAAGGGCTATGGAGTGGATGTGGTGGCCGAATACCTCGAATCTCTGGGGATTGAGGACTATGTGGTGGAAATCGGTGGTGAGCTCCGTAGCCATGGCAGCAAGCCCCAGCAGCAGCCCTGGCGTATCGCCATCGAAAAGCCCAGTGACGGCGAGCAAGCCATCCAAGAAGTGGTTACCCCCGGCAATATGGCGGTGGCCACCAGCGGTGACTACCGTAACTACTTTGAAGAGAACGGCGTCCGTTACTCCCACCTTATCGACGCCCGTACCGGCAAGCCTATCCAAAACCGCCTGGTGTCGGTTACGGTGCTGGCGCCCAGCTGTATGGAAGCGGACGGCATGTCCACCGCCATCAGCGTGCTGGGGCCTGAGCAGGGGCTGGCGCTGGCCAAGGATCAGGGACTTGCCGTCTTTATGATCGTTAAGACTGACTCCGGCTTCGAAGAGCGTTACACTGACGCCTTCAAACCCTATCTGGTTGCGAGAGACTGATGATGGTTTTTGTGTACACCTTCGGCCTGTTCCTGCTGGTGGTGGCTGCCATGGCAGTGGGCTATATCTTCCAGAAGAAGAGCATTTCCGGATCCTGCGGCGGGATCTCGGGGCTTGGCATGGAAAAAGCCTGTGACTGCCCTGACCCCTGCGACAAACGCAAGGCGCGCATGGCCAAGGAAGAAGCCAAGCGTAAGGCCAAAGAGGCCGTCTGGCAGGAAAACCGCATCCTCTAAGAAAAAGCCCGCTTAAGCGGGCTTTTTTGTGTCTTGACGCAGGCGCTCGATACAAAGGGCCAAGGCCTCTTCCCGGATCCCGAGGATTTCAAATAGCCCCAGGGCATCCAGCGCCGGTAGCAGCTCGCGGGTGTCCATTTCCAGCTGTTGGCGCTGTTCAGCGCCGGTGTTCTTGTCCATCAAGAGCCTCGCATTGTGTAAAAAGGCCCCGACGCTGCCTTTTCGGATACTGAGCCGGTCGTTCAGTGCCAGGCTGTCTTGATCGTCGGCCAATAGCTCACTTGCTTTCATCACTTTCCTCCTTTGAACCGCTAAGATAGCCTGGAAAGCGGTTTGCCCATTATCGACAGGTTGCCAATAAATGTTTCAAATTGGCCAAAAAGCCATGGCGCTCAGCTTTGCCAGCAGCGATCCTGAACAGGCTCTGGAACAACCAGCCGGCCTTCAGCTCTTTGCAGAGCAGGAAGAGGTTGGTTGGCATGCCCACCAAGAGTCGCAGCTGGTCTGGGTGACTCAGGGCTGCATGAGTATGGAAACCAGCAGAGGACGCTGGCTGGTACCGGCCGGACGCATGGGGTGGTTTCCCGGGCGCGAGCCCCATAGGGGCAGGGTACTGAGACCGGCTTCTGGCATCAGCCTCTATGTCCGTCATGATTGGTTGAGCTACCCGACGGTGTTCGACGGCTCCGAGCTTGGCCGCGCCCTGCTCAAGGCCTTGCTGCAGCCGGCAGCGGGGGCTGTGCAGGCTCGCCGCCTGGCTGCCCTGGCTGATGAGGTGCGCCTGGCCAAGGCACTGTCCGTAGGGTTGCCTCTGGCTGGCGCCCCCCGCCTCAAGCGACTCTGTGAAACCCTGGCCCATGACCCTGCCAAAGCTCCTCCTTTGGAGCGGGCGGCTGCCCAGGTGGCCCTGTCCAGGCGCAGCTTTTCGCGCCACTTCAAATTGGAAACCGGTATGAGCTATGGCCAATGGTTGCAGCTGGCCAGGGTGCACCAGAGCCTGGTGCTGCTGGCCGAGGGGGTACGAGTCGGCGATGTCGCCCTGGCAGTGGGCTACGACAGCGTCAGTGCCTTCTGTCAGGCCTTCAGGCAGTTGATGGGGCTGAGCCCAAAGCGATGGCAAAGCGGTGGGTAAACCGTTGATAGCGCTAGGCCAGTCTTTTATCGACTGATGCAATTAATGACATAAGAAATGGATAAAAATGGCTTTTTGGACACAGGAAATGGAACGATGAAAAAAACCTGGCTTAGTCTGGTTATGGCCGGCCTGTTGGGAGGCTGTCAGAGCACCCAGGCCAACCTGCCACCGGCAACGCAGCAAAGTGTAGTGATGATCTCCCTGGACGGATTCCGTTGGGACTACATCGAGAAGCATGGGGCCAGCAATCTGGCCGCCATGGCCCAACAGGGAGTCAGGGCAGAGCAGATGCGCCCGGCTTATCCCACCAAGACCTTCCCCAATCACCTGAGCCTTATCACCGGCCTCTACCCCAGCCACCACGGCATAGTGGACAACCACTTCTGCGACAAAGGCCGCCAACAGTGTTATGCCCTTGGGGATGGCGGTAAGGACAGCACCTGGCTTAAGGGCATGCCCCTTTGGAATCTGGCTGAGCTCAACGGCCTCAAGGCTGCCACCTATTTCTGGCCTGAATCAGACGCCCAGTACGGCGGCATGACCCCCAGCTATTTCTACCATTTCTCCCAGCAGTCCGATTACCACGACAGGGTCAGCCAGATCATCGACTGGCTGAAACTGCCTGCCAACAAGCGTCCCCAATTTGTGGCCGGCTACTTCTCCCTGGTGGACACCATGGGCCATCGTTTCGGCCCCGACGCTCCCCAGACCCATGAAGCTGTGCAGCTGGTCGACGGCCTTATCGGTGAGCTGCGCGAGCGCATTCAAAAGGAAGTGGCCCAACCGGTCAATCTGGTGATTGTTTCCGACCATGGCATGACCGCCGTTGATCCCAAGGCCGCCGTTGACTACCGCCAACTGCCCATTAGTGGCGACTTCAAAGTGGTCAATGCCAGCACCCGCCTGATGCTCTACGCCAAACCCGGGGTGGACGCCGTGGCCATAGCCCGTCAGAAGGCCAAGCTGCAACAAGACCCACGCTTTGTGGTCCGCAGTGACGCCGAACTGGCCGAGCGCCATTACGTTGACAGCCCCCGTATCGCCGACATCATCCTGGAGCTGGCCGCCCCTCGCTTCTTTACCGACAAGGATCTGAAAGACCGTCACGGCGGCGGCAACCACGGCTACAGCTATACCAAGGACATGGGTGCCCTGTTTGTCGCTGAAGGCCCGGCCTTCAAGAAGGGAGTGACATTGGCGCCTTTCGACAACATCGACGTCTACCCCATGGTGGCCAAGGTGTTGGGTATCCCCCTGCTGGCTCCCATCGACGGCGAGATAACCCCTTTGCTGCCGGCCCTCAAGTAAGTAGACAGTAACGAAGAAGGCGGCCTTTGGGCCGCTTTTTTATTTGTCTTTGCAAGACAATAAAAAAGCCAGCCCAAGGGGCTGGCTTTTGGCTCGCAGGGAGCGGGATTAGAAGGTGTACTTCACGCCCACTTTCATGCGCCAGGTAGACTCTTCGGCTTCGAAGGTATCCCAGTTCTTGGTGTCGAGGCTGGTCAGAGCACCGTACTTGTAACGACCTTCGGCATCCAAGCCTTCGAAGTTGAACAAGCTCTTGTTGGTGTAGTTCTGACGCTTCACTTGACCCCAATCGTCGTTCAGCAGGTTGGCCAGGTTGTTGATGGTGAAGTAGAAGATACCTTTATGACCTTCAACAAAGCCGGGGATTTCCTGCTGGAACTGGAAGTCCAGGGTGCTAACCCAAGGACCAGTGCCCACACCTTTAGGTGCAAAACCACCGGCATAACCCGCCAGGCCAGCCTGGTTGACCACGTCCATGATTTGGTCGTAGGTCATGGAGCTCTCAGGGCTGATGTTCGGATCGTTGGCGCCAGTGGGGATGTAGGGCAGGTAAGCGCTACCGTTGTTAAAGGTAGACTGGTCACCGTAATCACCACGACGGTTCTGACGCCATACATAGCTGTAGTGGGTACCGGAACGACGCTGGAAGAAGAGGTTGAACTTAGAGGCATAGCCGTCAATGAACTCATGGCGGTAGCCAAGGCTCAGTTTGAAGCTGTGCTCAATCTCGTAGTCGGCAGTGCCGATCTCTTCTACGTTGCGATCCTTAACGATGTTGTACTGGTAGTTAGAGGTCGCAGTGGAAGAAGTACCGGGGTTACCTTCATCGATGTCCTGGTGAGTGTAGGCAGCGTAAAGGCTGACACCGCTGTCCCACTCTTTCTGCAGGGTGGTGGTGAAGATCCAGGCCTTACCGTCCTTGCTCTCGTTAGTCAGCATCAGGTCGTAGTGACCATTAGGTGCGTCAGAGTTACAAGGAGCGTAGATGTTGACGCCGGCAGAGGTTTGGCCGGACACACAGCGGGAAATGTCTTTCCACTGGGTGTTGTCGGTCATCCACTTACGCATCACTTCGGTAGTCCAGTAGAAATCGTTGCCTACTGAAGGGATATCGAAGCGGTAGTCGACACCAAGACGAGCGATCCAGTCAGACGGGAGCTTGAAGTTCGGGTCGATAACGTTGGTAGAGCCGTCACCAGCATACATTTCAGCCTTAACAGCATCTGGAACCTTGGTGATATCCACGTTGTCCAGGTACTGGTCGGGAGTCAGGTTGCCACGGTCAAACTGAACCAGGGTGTAGCCATCGTTGGAGAAGGAGTTGGAAATCCAAACGTTGGGGCGACCACCGGAGAAGCGGCCGAAACCACCGTGGACAGTCACATCGTCGTTGGCAAACCAAGTCAGGTCAACGCGGGGCAGCCAGATATCCAGGCCGTCCAGGTTCTCCTGGTTGGAGAAACCGTAGCGGTCATAGAAGTTTTGGTTGAAGGTCGGCTTGTCGCTGACCATGTAACGCTCATAACGCAGGCCCAGGCCCAGCTCGAAAGCGTCGTTGATGTACCAGTTGTCCTGGATATAGGCATTAGCCGTGCCCAGGCTGAAATCAGCGGCAGCGTCAGTGGCGTTGTTGGTGTAAGCGTTCTCGTAGTAGAAAGAACTGGCTTTGCGGTTCTGGAAATCTTCGATGGAGTCGAAGGACCAGCTACCGAGGGAGTTACGGACGAAGATGTTGAAAACATCCAGCTTCTCGTACTCACCACCGAACTTCAGCTGATGATCGCCGACCAGGTAGTTGAACTTAGCGCCCAGTTTCCAGGTCTTGTTGTTCAGCTCGTTGGCATGACGGTTGTAGTCAGGACCAAAGTTCAAGGTCGCGCTGCTGTCGATGTCAACGTCGATGTCACCAAAGGCTTTGGTTTTCAGACCGGAGACGGAATCAACTTTCTTGTAGTTCAGGTACAGTTCGCTGGAGAAATCAGAGCTCCAATCAGAATAGAGCTGCAGGGTATACAGGTCCATGTTCTGTTGGTAATCGTACCAGTTGGTATCCAGCTGCAGGGTGTAAGGACCATTGGACTGGTTACGTACAACGTTACCTTCGGTACGGTTGTAGGTCAGCGCCATACGGTGGTCGCTGTTGATGTTCCAGTCCAGCTTCACCAGCAGGTTTTCGTTCTCGGTGTCAGGAGCAGAGTTCCAGGTGCCGATGTCTACACCGTAAACATCCTGAGCGATCTGCTTGATGCGCTGGTAGTCTTCCTCGGTGACGTTGCTTTCGTTGGCAGCACCGGATGTGGCAGGGCCCCATTCAACCTGGACAGGTTCTTTGGACTTCTCATAGGAAGTGAAGAAGAACAGCTTGTCTTTGATCAGCGGGCCACCCAGGGTCAGGCTATAGGTGTCGCGCTTGAAATCCAGCGGGATATCTTCGCCGCTGTTGGGGTCCTTGGGGGTGCCGGCCCAGGAGTCACTCATCTTTTCGTAAGCAAGTGAACCATGGAATTCGTTGGTACCGGACTTGGTTACCGCATTGATACGGCCGCCAGTGTAACCACCTTCGGAAGCGTCGAAAGGAGCGACTTCAACAGCAACCTGATCGATGGCATCGATAGAGATAGGGGAGCGCTGAGTCGGGTAGCCGTTGCTGTTCAGACCAAAGTCGTCGTTAACACCAACACCGTCGATGGTGATGCTGTTGTAACGCGGGTTGGAGCCGGCAAAGCTCATCGGTGCGTCAGAGCCGGGCAGCAGGTTGGCGTAGGGGTTCATCCGTGCCACTTCTTTGAGGTCACGGTTGAATGTCGGGGTGTCCTGGATGTCTTCGGCACCGAAGAGGCTGGAGCTGCCTTTGTTGGAAGCAATAGCCGCGCCGTATACGGTCAGGGTTTCGGTGTCGTCACCGGCGGTCTTAAGCTGCTCGTTCAGACGGAAAGTCTGGCCCAGCTGCAGGAAGATGTCTTCTTTAGTGGTGTCCTGGAAGGTGTCGGAGTCGATCACTACCAAGTAAGGGCCACCCACGCGCAGACCAGTTGCGCTAAAGCTACCATTTTCATTGGTCGTTACTTCTGTAACAGTACCAGTGGGTTGGTGCATCAGGGTGATTTTGGTGTTGGCGGCGGGTTGGCCGGAGGGGCCAGTGATGGTACCGCGCATGGAGGAGGTGGTGTCATCCGCGAAAGCAACGGACGACGCGCCCAAGGCAAGGGTGAGGGCCAATGCCAGGCGACTTTTTACGAGTCCCTTGATCATGTCAGTTTCCTGTGAAAATGAAGGTTAGAACACGTTTGCTTTGTTGTTGTTCTGCTGCATTCAGACGCTGCAACGGCCACTGTTTTACACAAGGTTTTTGACAGTTTTATGTACCCTTACAGCGTCGGGCGCCAACTGTAACAAAAGAGAAACTGTGCTGTCATCTGCATGAACGGCTTTAAATGAGTCGCGAAAGTGCCGGAGAAAACGTTCTCTTTGTGGCTAAATGTGCCGAAAATCTGCTTTGCTTCGGTTTTCTTGCAAGCATCTTCGGCGAATGTCGAGGTTTGATGTTACGGATAGCAACCTTTAATGCCGCTTTAGAGGCATGCGCTTTTTGCAAAAAAAGTGATCAAGCTCTTGATCCGCAAACCCTTATTAAGGCGTTGGATTGGCCTGGCCACCCTCGGCTGTATCAAGTGGCTAACACCATTCAAGCGTTGGATGCAGACATACTGCTGCTTAACGAGTTTGATTACATTGCCGACCCGCAACGGGGCATTCGCCGCTTTATCGACAACTATCTCGGTAAAGATGCTTACCCCTACTACTACCTGGCGCCGGTTAACACCGGAGTACCCTTATCGGCCGACCCATCCGAAGTTCATGGCTTTGGCCATTATCAGGGCCAGTACGGCATGGTGTTGCTGTCGCGCTTTCCTGTGCTGACCGAACAGGTGCGTACCTTCCAGCACTTTTGCTGGGCGCAAATGCCTGGTGCCCGCCAGCCGCAACTGGACGGCCATCCTTATTACCCACCAGAGGTTTGGGCCGAGCTGCGGCTCTCGTCAAAATCCCACTGGGATATCCCCTTGCAGGTAGGACGGCAGCGGCTCCACGTGCTGGCCTGCCACCCCACACCGCCGGTGTTTGACGGGCCGGAGCGGCGCAACCAGCATCGCAATCATGATGAGCTGCGCTTTTGGGCCGACTACCTGGCGACCGGCCGGGGTGACTATATCCAGGATGACGCCGGTATTCGGGGCGGCTTTAGGGGCCTGTCACCTTTTGTGCTTCTTGGGGATCTTAACGCCGACCCGGAGCGAGGTGAGGGGGCGGTTGGCGCCATAACGCAGTTGCTCAAGCACGAGGGGATCAACAGCGGATTGTTACCGGTAAGCCCGGGGGGCACCGAGCGGGGCAGGCCGGCAATCACTGCCGATTGGGGTCTAAGGGCTGATTATGTGCTGCCGTCGCGCCGGGGGATCAGGGTCAAAGGCGGCGGGGTGTTTTGGCCGGGACAACACCAGGCACAGAGGGCCTTGGTGGAGGGGCCGCACAGTTCCGATCACAGGCCGGTGTGGCTGGACATGGAACTGATCTGAAAAAGGCGCAGCTTGGCTGCGCCTTGATTTATCTTTGAATCAGTCCATGTCGCCGAGGCGGGCACGCAAGGTGGGATCGGTCTGCACAGCCCTGGCTATCTGGTTGTAGTCCTCCACAGTCAGGCCAGCATCTTTGACGGCAGCAATCATCTGCTCGTTGGCCTGTTGCTGGATCTGTTGGGCTTCGTCCGGATTTTCACTGGCATTCAGCTTCTCCATGGCGCTGTCACGGATACCGCTGATGGCCTTCTGGGCATCGTGAAACTGCTCCAACTGGCTGTCGCTCAGGGCTTGGGCTTGCTGCCCCTGGGGGGCCGGCGCCGCCATCAGGCTGGCCATGGGCAGGCCTGCCAGGGAAACGGTCAAAAGGGAAGACAGCATCAGGTTACGCATAAGGACATCTCCTTTGGCTCTTTGGGACCAATACCAGAGCCAGAACCGTGCCAGTCCGTTGAAAAATTCAATAACTTACTGTTTTTAATGACAAGAACCTAAACTTGCCACCGGTAGTGCTGGGGTTGTCGCGCCTTTTGCTGTGTCCTTATGACACAGTATTTGGGAGGCGAAGTGACAAAAAGATACAGCCTCAACCTGACGTGGCGGATGTTGTTGTTGGTGTTCCTGCCACTCTGGTTGCTTTCGGGGTTATCCATCAGCCTGGGTACCCACTACCTGGGCGAGCAGCAGACCCGTAGGTTAAAAGACGACCTTAAACTGGTGGCCCGCGCCATCCGCGCGCCTATAGGTGAAGCCATCAACCAGGGGGATCTGGAAACGGTGCGCCATACCCTGGATGCGGTTTTCAGCCTGGGGCAGATTTATGGCGCCGCCGTCTACGACAGGGAAGGCCAGCGTATTGCCGCAGCCGGCATCGCCCGCCGTGACAATGACGACAATCCCCTGGCCCAGCAGTTGGTGAGCACGGGCCGTGACAAAGACGCCTACCAGCGCCAGGCCGGGCGGCGGGTGTTCTCCCACTTTGTGCCCGTTACCGACACCGGCGGCCAGATCACCGGCCTGGTGGAGGTGACCCGTAAAGCCAGTGATTTCAGCAGCAGCCTCGACAGGTTGGCCATCGGCTCCTGGCTGGCCTGGGTTGCCTTGGGCGGGCTGACCCTGGCCATAGTGCTTTGGGGTAACCGCCAGGCCGTGGGCCGGGAAGTGCAGCGCCTTACCCGCACCATGGCCGCCATAGGCCAAGGGCAGCAGGGGCTGAGGGCCCCGGAAGACGGCGCCGCCGAACTAAGGGCCATAGCCCGGGCCCTGAACCTGATGTTGGACGACATGGCCAAGGCCCAGCAGGCGATCCGTGACCATCAGCGCCAGGAAGCGGCCTTAAACCAGCAGTTGGAACGCCAGCGACGTATGGCGGCCCTGGGCCAATGGGTAAGCGGCATAGCCCACGAGTTGGGCGCTCCTCTCAATGTTATCGACGGTCGGGCCTATCGTCTGGCCAAAATGGGCGTACCTGCAGATGGCCAAAAGGAGTTGGCTGCGATCCGTGCCCAGGTGGGGCGCCTGACCCGTATGGTGCGCCAACTGCTGGATGTCAGCCGCAGTGGCGTCACCCGCCGCCCGGTGCATCTCAAATCCCTGGTCGAAGAAGCCCTGGCGTCTGTTGCCCAGGAGCAACTGGGAGCCATGCCCCAGCAAGACCTGGTACTGCCTGATGGGCTGTGGTTGTCGGCAGACGGCTCCCGGTTGGAGCTGGCCCTGGTGAACTTGCTGCGCAACGCCTGCCAGGCAGCCAACAGCCGTATCGGTGTCAGAGCCTGGCTTGCTGGTACCAGCATTGGCATCGAGATCTGGGACGACGGCCCCGGCCTGCCTGCCGGCCTGACCCCGGCGCGCCTGCTCGAGCCCTTCTTTACCACCAAGCCCAAAGGCCAGGGCACCGGCCTTGGGCTGGCGATAGTCCACAACATCTTGAACGACCACGACGCCCAGTTGGCCCTGGCGCCAGCAGCGGCGGGCGGGCTGTTGGTCACCCTGAGGTTTCCCAAGGAGAATGAATGAGCATCCTTATCGTTGAAGACGACTTGGATCTGGCGGAGCTGCTGGCCGACGAGCTGGAAGCCGATGGTCACCGGGTTTTTAAGAGCGAGTCGGCCGAGGCGGCCCAGGCCTTGCTGGATACCGAAGATCTGGCGCTGGTGATCTCGGATCTGCGTTTGCCGGGGCAGAGCGGTATGGATCTTCTGCCCCGGGTTAAGGCCAGGCCCCAGGCTCCGGCCATGCTGTTGATCACCGCCTTTGGCACGGTCGATCAGGCGGTAGCCGCCCTCAAGGCCGGGGCCGATGACTTTCTGACCAAACCTTTCGACATGGACCACTGCCTGCTGACCGTCAAACGGTTGCTGGAGCACCGCCAGCTCAAGGCCAAGGTGGCGGGGCAGCACTTCCACGGTATCCGGGGCGAAAGCCCGGTCATGCAACGGCTGTTCAAGAGCATAAGCCAGGTGGCCAAGGCCGACGGCCCGGTGCTTATCCTGGGGGAGAGCGGTACCGGCAAGGAACTGGTGGCCAGGGCCATCCACCAGGAAAGCCCCAGGTGCCAGGGGCCATTCTTGGCAGTGAATTGTGCCGGCATTCCCAGCGAACTGTTGGAAAGCGAGTTTTTCGGCCACGCCGCCGGTGCTTACACAGGGGCCAGTAAGGCCCGCCAGGGCCTGTTACGCGAAGCCGACGGCGGCACCCTGCTGCTGGACGAAATCGGGGAAATGCCGCCGGCCTTGCAGGCCAAACTGCTCCGGGTCTTGCAGGAAGGGCAGCTGCGCCCTGTGGGCTCGGACAGGGAAGTACAGGTGGATGTGCGTATCCTGGCCGCCACCCACAGGGACTTGGAACAGCAGGTGGCCCAGGGCGCTTTTCGCCAGGACCTGTTTTACCGGCTCGATACCTTCAGCCTCAAGGTGCCGCCGCTACGTGACAGGGGCGACGACATCCCGCTATTGGCCCGCCATTTTCTGGCAAACCAGCAGGCAGCCGGCAAGACCCAGGCCCGCCAGCTCAGTCACAGCGCCTGGCAGCGGCTGCTGGGTTACGGTTTTCCCGGTAATGTCAGGGAGTTGCAAAACGCCATGGAAAGGGCCGCCGTCTTCTGCGAGGGAGACGAGATTGGCCCGGAGCACCTGCCGGCCAGGATCAGGGAGGAGGTGGCCAGAGGGGAGGGCTGCCTGTTCGGGACCCTGGCCGATGCCGAGCTGCCGCCCCTGTCGCAGGTGCAGATGGATTATGTGCGTTACGTGTTGGAAAAAACGGCGGGCAACAAGGCACAAGCCGCCGAGATCCTGGGCGTGACCCGCCGCACCCTTTATCGCTGGTTGGAGGGCGACTGACATAAAGACGTGCTAAAATCCGGCCCTTTGTGCATTCCGTTGAGAAACCCCATGGAAAAGACCTTTATCCCCGGTAAAGACGCGGCCCTGGAAGACTCCATCGCCCGTATCGGCGGCGCCATTGAAGCGCTGGGCTTTACCATCGAAGAAGCTCGCTGGCTGAACCCGGCGCCTTACATCTGGTCCGTGCATATCCGCGATAAGGACTGCCCCCAGGTGTTCTCCAACGGCAAAGGCGCCACCCGCGAAGCCTCTTTGGCTTCCGCCTACGGCGAGCTGATCGAGCGCCTGTCCACCCGCTATCTGTGGGCCGATTTCCGCCTGACCTCCGCCCTTAACGAATTTGGCCACGTCCATCAGAGTGACGAGCGTTGGTACGACGTGGACGGACAGTGGCCCGAAGAGCTCTTAGACGAGCACTGCCGCGCCATCTATGACCCGGAAGGTGACCTGGAGCTTTCCGACCTTATCGACCACAACGGCGGCGACTCCGGCAAAGGCGTCTGCGCCCTGCCTTATGTGCGCCAAAGTGACGGTCAGACCGTCTATGTGCCGGTCAACCTGATCGGCAACATCTTCGTGTCCAACGGCATGAGCGCCGGTAACACCCAGGCCGAGGCCCAGGTGCAGGGCCTGTCCGAAATTTTCGAGCGGGCCATCAAAAACCGCATCATCGTCGAAGACATCGCCCTGCCGCTTGTGCCCCAAAGCGTGCTGGACCGCTACCCCCATATCGACGCCGGTATCAAGGCCCTGCAAGCCGAAGGCTTTGGCATCCGCGCCCTGGACGCCTCCCTGGGCGGCCGCTACCCGGTGATGTGTGTGGTGTTGCAGCACCCCAAAGACGGCGGTATCTACGCCTCCTTCGGTGCCCACCCCAAATTTGGCGTAGCCCTGGAGCGGGCCCTGACCGAGCTCTTGCAAGGCCGCGCCCTGGACGAGCTGGAGGGCTTCCCGGCTCCCACCACCGACATGGAGCAGGTCACCGACCCCCACAACCTGGAGCTGCACTTTATCGACAGCTCCGGCTACGTGGGTTGGGGCTTTTTGTCCGACAAGCCCGATTTTGAGTTTGCCGACTGGGACGACCAGCACGACAACGCCTTCGAGCGCCAGGCACTGATTGAGCTGTTGCACGACGAAGGCCACCAGGTCTACATCGCCGAACATACCGCCCTCGGCGCCTATGCCTGCCGCATCCTGGTGCCGGGTTTCTCCGACATCTACCCGGCCGACGAGCTGGTGTGGCACAACAACAACCAGGCCCTGGATTTCCGCCCTGTGCTGTTCGACCTGAACGGCGCTACCGAGGAAGACCATCGCGAGCTCCTCGAAGCCCTGGACCAATACTCCGTTAACGACCAGCTTCGGGTACTGGAATGGGCCGGCATCGTCGGCGACAAGGGCACCCCCTGGGCGCGCCTGCGTATCGGCGAGCTGCGCCTGTGGCTGCTGCTGGCCCTTTCCGAGCAGGAAGAAGCCTACGAGCAGCTGGGCTCGGTGCTGGCCTCCGGCCACCTCACCGATGACGAGCGCCTGCTGTACCGCGCCATCTTCGCGGTGCTGGAACTGACAGTGGAAGGTAAAGACCTGAGCGATTTCGAACCCAGCCTGGTGAATTACTTCGGCGCCGACAAACTGGCCCTGGCCAAGGGCCTGGTGGCTGGCACTGAGCGCTTCCCCGAGCTTGGCAAGCTGGACCCTGACACCCCCACCCAAGGCCATCGCCGCCTGATGGAGGCGTACGCCAAGGTCCTTAAAGGCCAGCTGCGCTAACAACAAAAAGCCGCCCCAAGGGCGGCTTTTTTAATGGACAGGGCTGGCGTTAAAGACCTCGGCCGGCACTGTTTCCCCTTTGCGCCTTAACCGGCAAAAGGTCAGCTCGCCGCCGTGGGCCTGCCATTTCAGGCGGTAGTAGGCCAGCTTGTGGCGCTGGGTCGGGTCCCTTTCCTGGTTGCAAAGGCGCTGGCGGTAGCCCCTGTCAAGCAGTTGCTGGCGGCTCAGTTTGACCCCGGGGTCGCGTACCGCCAGCCAATCTGAGTCGTGGAAGGGGTGGGGGCTTTTTATGGCCCTGGCCACCAGGGGCGTCAGGCTCAGCAGCACCTCGTCCAGGGCTTTCAGTGACAAGTCTTGGCGCAGCTCCACCTGGTTATCCACCTGCACCAGGGCGTCCAACTTGCGGGCAAAGCCCTGCAGGGCCTCGAAAAACCAACTGGCCATGGACATGGGCGCCAGGGATTCTCCCTCGGCCTGCAGATCCAGGCGCAGCCCCAGGCTTGGCCCCAACAGGAAGCTAAACCCCAAGTGGCAAAGGGCATCCTGGGGATCGGCCTCTGGGCGCTCACTCAGCGCCAGCAGCTTGTTGTAATGCAGGGAGATGGGGTCAATGGCGTTGTGGGGCCAATGGGGATTGTCGGGGTGGAACTGGGCCCGGTAGCGGTTCATCAGCCAACCAAGGGCCACCCAGTAGCGCATGGCGATGATGGGGTAGCGATGGAACAGGGCGTTGGCCGGGGACGAATCTGCCAAAGGCGGCAGCGCGTATCGTCCCTGTTTGACCAGAAGGGTATCGGCTGTCGGCATCCTTCACTCCAGAGGTCAGTCTCTGGCCAGCTTGGCAAGCTTTTGCGGCTGGGGCAAGCCCTTAGGGCCGGCCTTTTTGTTGTTGCAGGTAACTGTCCAGGGCATTGGCGAAGGCCTGGCGGTCGCTCTGGCTGATGGGCGGTGGCCCGCCGGTCTGGATACCGCTGGCGCGCAGGGTGTCCATGAAATCGCGCATGTTAAGGCGCTGGCGTATGGTGTCGTCCCGGTACAGCTCGCCACGAGGGTTAAGGGCCTGGGCGCCTTTTTCCATGACTTCGGCAGCCAGGGGGATGTCGGCGGTGATCACCAGGTCGCCTTTTTGCACCTCGGCGGCGATATGGTTGTCGGCGATATCAAACCCCTTAGGTACGGTCAGGCTGCGTACCCACTTGCCGGGGGGCACCGCCAGGGGCTGGTTAGCTACCAGTATCACCTGGGTTTGGGTGCGCTCGGCGGCGCGAAAGAGAATGTCCTTGATGACGCGGGGGCAGGCGTCGGCGTCGACCCAGATGGTCATGGGGCTCTCCCTTGGCTTAAAGGGGGCATTGTACCGGCCTTGGCAAGGCGCGCCTATCGATATACGATTTATATATGTTTTGTATATTGAGGTGCTTGTGGGTATCGTCAAGATCAGTGACGCCCTGCACGACGAAGTGCGGGTGGCCAGCCAGGGGCTTTGCCGCTCCATCAACGCTCAGGCCGAATTCTGGCTCAAGCTGGGCCGGGCCTGTGAACTAAACCCCACCCTGAGTGGTGCCGAATTGCTCAAGTTGTTAGTCGAGGAGGCCAGGAGTGAGCATGATAAAGACCGACGATGACATAGCCCGGATGCGGGTGGCGGGCCGCCTGGCCGGCCAGGTACTGAGCCACCTTATCCCGCTGGTCAAGCCCGGGGTCAGCACCTTGGCCCTGAGCAGGGAAGCGGAGCGCTTTATCGTCGAGGATCTCAAGGCCAGGCCTTCCACCAAGGGTCAGTACGGCTTTCCCGAGGCCATCAACACCTCCATCAACCAGGTGGTTTGTCATGGTATCCCCAAGGAAGAGGACAGGCTCAAGGAAGGGGACATCGTCAACATAGACGTGACGGTGGAAAAGGACGGCTTTATCGGCGATACCTCAAGGATGTACAGCCTGGGCCAAGTCAGTGACCCGGCCCGGCGCCTGCTGGAGGTCAGCCACCAATGCCTGTGGCGGGCCATAGAGGTGGTCAAGCCCGGCGCCCGCCTGGGGGACATAGGCCATGCCATCCAGTCCCATGCCGAGGCCAAGGGTTATTCGGTGGTGCGGGAATACTGCGGCCACGGCATAGGGCGACGCATGCACGAGATGCCTGACGTGTTGCATTTCGGGGTGCCGGGGCGGAGCCTGGTGCTGGAGCCGGGGATGACCTTCACCATAGAGCCGATGATCAACGCCGGCCAGGCGGCGGTCAGCGTGCTCAAGGACCAGTGGACGGTGATCACCCGCGACCGCAGCCTGTCGGCCCAGTGGGAACATACGGTGTTGGTGACCCCAAGTGGGGTAGAGGTGCTGACCTTGCGGGAGGAAGAGCGCCAGTCTTAAGCCAAGCTTAAATCCCGCCGTCGTTGTTTTAAGAGGTGCTTAAGGGGACCTTCTTAGGCTGTGGCCCAGTTATTTTGAGGGTCACGCCATGTTTCGCCATTCCCTGTTCTGGGCCCTGTTGTCTGCCCTGCTCATCGTCTTGCTGGGCAACCTGGTGCTATACAGCAAAATTGCCCAGCTTCCCCTGCCCATCGCTGAGCGCCTGGATTTGAGCCTGGTGCTCACCTGGCTGCTGACTGGGCTGCTGGCCCTGCCCCTTATCCTGCTGACCTTCAAACCCCTGTTCAAACCTGTGCTGGCCCTGTTGCTGCTGGCCACCAGCCTGGCCAGCTATTTCGCCTGGACCTACGGCATCAGCATCGATGCAGACATGATCCGCAACGTGGCGGAAACCGACGTGGCGGAAGTTGGAGACCTGCTGAGCCTGGAGCTGCTGGCGGTGTTGGCCCTGGTAGCAGGGGCTATCTGGCTGCTGTGGCGCCTGCCCCTGGTCTACCCCCGTGGTTTTAAGGGGATGGGCGCCCGCGCCTTGATGCTGGGTCTTACTTTGGTGGCCACCCTGGCGGTGCCTTGGCTGCAATACGATCTGCTGGCCGGCCCGGTGCGCAATTACCGGGTGCTGCGCCATGACGTCAGCCCGGCCAACTGGCTAGTGGGCTCGGCCAAGTATATCGCTAGCCTGACCCAGGCTCCCCGCCAGTTCCAGCAACTGGGCCTGGACGCCAAACGCAGCGCCGAAACCAAGCCCAAGCTGGTGATCATGGTGGTGGGGGAAACGGCCCGCGCCCAGAACTTCGGTTTGGACGGCTATGGCAAGAACACCACCCCCGAATTGGCCAAGGCTGGCGTGGTGAATTTCAGCCAGCTTACTTCCTGCGGCACCGCCACCGCCATTTCGGTGCCCTGCATGTTCTCCTACCAGACCCAGGCCGATTTTGACGTGGAGCAGGCCAAGTTCAGTGACAACGCTTTGGATATCCTGGCCCGGGCCGGGGTCAAGGTATTGTGGCGGGACAACAACTCCGGCTGTAAGGATGTGTGCACCCGGGTGCCTTACCAGGAGACCGCCCAGATGGCCGTCCCAGACTGTGACGGCGACTGCTTGGACATGGCACTGCTCTACCAGTTGGACCAGCAGTTGCCGGCCAATCCCCAGGACACCCTGATCGTGCTGCACCAAAAAGGCAGCCATGGGCCGGCCTACTACAAACGCTATCCCAAGGCCTTCGAGCAGTTCACCCCCGTCTGTGCCAGCAACGAGCCCAAAGACTGCACCACTGAGGCCCTGGTCAACAGCTACGACAACTCCATCCTCTACACCGACCATGTATTGGCCCAGGTGATCGGTTTCCTAAAAGGGGTCAAAGGCTACGACACCGGCATGATCTACGTGTCGGATCATGGCGAGTCCCTGGGGGAATACAACCTCTACCTGCACGGCGCCCCCAAGTGGCTGGCACCCGACCAGCAGACCCATGTACCCGGTGTGACCTGGTTGTCGGCGGGCCTGGAGTCCCAGTTGGGCCTGGACCAGGGCTGCTTGAAGGAAAGGGCCGCCGAGCCTCATTCCCAGGACGATGTCTTCCATTCCCTGCTGGGGATCATGAAGGTCAAGACCCAGCTCTACCAGGCTGACAAGGACTGGTATGCCCCCTGCGGCAGCCTGAAACTGGCCGCCAACCAGAAGCTGGCCAGGGCTGATGCTGGCGGGCAATAACAGCAACCACTTCCACTCAAGGGGCCTGTGACAGGGCCCCTTCTTTATTGACCAGGGGCCGTCAGGGCTGGCCCTTGGCGGGCTTGAGGGAAGGAGAGCCCAGCGGCCATTTCATCAGCAGCAGGCTGGCCAGGATAAGCCCTATGCCCAGCCACTGGCTCAGGTTTAGCACTTCCCCCACCAGCAGGGTACCCAGGCTGACCGCCACCAGGGGGTTGGTCAGGGCCAGCATGCCCATCACCTGGGAGCCAAGGCGTTTGATGGCCCAGATCCAGGCCCAGTAGGCCAGGGCGGTATTGGCCAGGACAAGCCAGGCCAAGCCGGGCAGGGCCTGGGGCTTTGGCAGGGGCATGGGGCCGGCCAGCAGCCAGGCCAGGGGCACCAGCATGGCGCCACCCAATACCAGCTGCCAGGCGGTCAGGCCCAACAGGTCTGTGACCGGCCAGCGCTGCATCCACAGGCTCGACTGGCCGATAAGCACGGTCGCCCCTAGGGCGCAGGCCACCCCCAATGGGTCCAACTTGGCCGACGGGTTTAGCAGCAGCACTACTCCACCCAGGCCCACCAGGGCCAGCAGCAACCAGCGCAGGGCCGGTCTTTGGCCGTACCTGAGCCAGTTCAGGGCCATCAGGGTCAGGGGCAGGGTCGCCCCCAGGGTACCGGCCACGGCGCCGGGCAGGCGATAGGCCGCCAGGAACAGCAGGCAGAAGAAGGCCCCTATGTTGCAAAAAGCCAGCAAGCCCAGCTTGCCCCAGGGCAGCGGTGGGCGTCTGGGGGCCAGCAGCAACAGCAACAGGCCGGCGGGCAAGGCCCGCCAGACCGCTACCCAAAGGGGAGGCAAGTCCACCAGGTAGAGGCTGACCACCGCATAGGTGCTGCCCCACAGCAGCGGTGCCAGCAAGGCAATCAGGATGGGCATTGTTATCTCCAGTTAAAGTATCTTGATGTGGAGATAGTTTGGCGTGCAGTTTAACTTTAGATCAAGTATCTTTTTGTGAAGATAATTTTTCAGGGGCTAATCGTGGACCACGTAGACAAGTTGTTGGCTCAATGGGCCCAGTGCCGGCCCGATCTGGATTGCCAGCCCATGGGCGTTTGGGGACGGATGTCGCGGATGGCGGCCATGGCGGCCCGGGAAATTGAAAAACCCTTCAAGGCCTTGGGGCTGACCAGCAGTGAGTTTGACGTGCTGGCCACCTTGCGGCGCAGTGGCGGCCCGGTAACCCCCACCGAGCTTTACCAGTCGGCCATGCTCAGCTCAGGGGCCATGACGGCGCGTTTGGACAAACTGGAAAGCCGTGGCCTGGTGCAGCGCAGCCCAAGTGCTGAGGACAGGCGCAGCTTGAGGGTGTCTTTGACCGAACAGGGCCTGGCCCTGATCGACCGGGCCCTGGTCTTGCACATGGCCAATGAGGCCGAGCTGCTCGCCCCCTTGAGCGAAGACGAGCAGCAGCAGTTGGCGGGCCTTATGAAACGCTGGCTCTTGGCCCGTGAGTAAGGGCTATCCAGGCGGCACCGGCCAACAGGGCGTCTTTGAGCAGGAAGGTCCCTGAGCTGGTTAGCCAGCAGTGCATCAGGGCTGCGTCGTAGAAGAAAAAGAAATGCAGGGTCACCGCAAAGGTGGCCCAAAGCCCCCAAGTACCGGGGCGGCGGCCCCTTGGGGTCAGGAAGATGGCCAGCAGCACCAGCTCAATCACCCCTATGGCGTAGGACACGCCCTGTACGCTGAGGCTCTTGTAGGGCCAGGCGGTGAAGGGGGAGCTTTGCATCATCTTGGCCACGCCCTGGGCCTCGACGGCGGTAAATTTCATGGCTCCTATCCAGCCAAACACCAGGGCCAAGCCCAGCACCGCCAGCCAACCGGCCAGGCGCCGATAGCCCAGCAGCCACAGGGGCAGGGCGCAGAGGGCCACCTCCTTGATGATGCTTTGGCCGGCACCTATGGCCGGGAAGCCTCCCAGGCTCTGTATCCACACCGGGTAGGTGAACATGCCCAGCAGCGGCAGGGCCAGCATCAGCAACACCGGCCACAGCGCCTGCTTATAGCGGGGGGTCAGCAGCCACAGGGCCAACAGCAGCTGCAGGCCGCCCCAGCCCATGGCTACCCAGGTGGGAATGGCCACAGGGCCCTGGGTCAGCCAGAAACTCAGGTTCATGGCCTTGGACATCAGGGTCGACAGGCCTTGCCAGCCGAGAAAGAGCACCAGCAAGGCGCGTAAGGTCAGGGTCATCATGGTACGACACTCGTAAAAACCGTCTATTGGACCCGCTGTTTATCGGCTTTCTTTCAGATAACCGAAGGGATTTGTTCAATTTTTAGGGTGGCGTCTAAGCTTGGGCTGTGTTGCCATGAAGGCAGTGAAGAAAATGGAGAAGCAGCATGGGACTTCTGGTCAATGGCCAATGGCAGGATAAGTGGTACGACACCGACAACAGCGGTGGCCAGTTCCAGCGTGAGGCGGCCCAGCTTCGCAACTGGGTGACGGCGGACGGCAGCCCCGGCGCCAGTGGCGAAGGCGGTTTTGCGGCGGAAAGCGGCCGCTATCATCTTTATGTGTCCCTGGCCTGCCCCTGGGCACACCGCACCCTGATCTTTCGAAAGCTCAAGGGCCTGGAACCCCATATCTCGGTGTCGGTAGTCAGTTTCTTGATGCGTGAATCGGGCTGGACCTTCGACAAGGCCACCGGCTCGGACGGTGACGCCCTCTTTGGCCACCAGTACCTGCACCAGCTCTATACCCAGAACAAGGTCGACTACAGTGGCCGGGTGACGGTGCCGGTGCTGTGGGACAAAAAACAGGGGCGTATCGTCTCCAACGAGTCGTCCGAGATCATCCGCATGTTCAACAGCGCCTTTAACGCCATTACCGGTAACGAGCGGGACTTCTACCCAGAGGCCTTGGCCAATGACATAGACGACATCAACAGCGTCGTTTATGACGGGGTCAACAACGGCGTTTACCGGGCCGGCTTTGCCACCACCCAGGAGGCGTACGAGGCTGCCTACGACAAGCTGTTCGATACGCTGGGTGCGCTGGAAGAGCGCCTGGCGCGCCAGCGCTACCTGGTAGGCAAGCACCTGACCGAGGCCGACTGGCGGCTCTTTACCACCCTGGTGCGCTTTGACGCCGTTTACCACGGCCATTTCAAGTGCAACCGCCAGCTGCTCAGCCAGTACCCCAACCTGTTCGACTATGTGCGGGAGCTCTACCAGTATCCCGGTATCAAGGACACCCTGGACTTTGGCCATATCAAGGGCCACTACTATGGCTCCCACCTCAACATCAACCCTACCGGCATTGTGCCCAAGGGCCCTGACTGTGACTGGGACAGCCCCCACCAGCGCGAAGGGGTCTGACAAGGGGATAAAAAGCCCGGCGATAAGCCGGGCTTTTTTGTCAGCCGATGGCCACCGGCTCTTCGGCAAAGCGGATCTGGTGGCTGCGGGGGGTGGCCAGCAAAAAGCCCAGGGTCAAAGGGCCGACCCGGCCCAGGAACATCATCACCATGATCACCCCTTTGCCCAGGGGGGACAGGTCGGCGGTAATGCCCCGGCTCAGGCCCACTGTGCCGAAGGCCGACACCACCTCAAAGCACAGATCCAAAAAGTGCTTGTCACTGTCGCTGATACAAAGCACGAACAGCGCCAGGAAGATCAGCATCAGGCTCAGCAGGGTCACCGCCAGGGCCTTGAACACCAGCACCGCCGGTACCGCCCTGTTCAGTAGCTTGGTCTGGGGGCGGCGCAGCAAAAAGGCGCGGGTGGCGGCGAGCAGCACCGCAAAGGTGGTGACCTTGATCCCCGAGGCAGTAGAGCCGGGGCCCGCACCAATCAGCATCAGCAGCAGCATCAGCATCACCGAGGCGGGCAGTAGCGCGCCCATGTCCAGGGTATTGAAGCCGGCAGTGCGGGTGGTGACCGACTGGAACCAGGCCGCCCAGAACTTGCCTTCCGTGTCCAGGCCCCCCAGGGTGGCGGGGTTGTGCCATTCAATGAGCAGCAGCAGCGCCATACCCCCCAGGCTCAGCACCAGGGTGCCCAGCAGCATCACCCTGCTGTGCAGGCTAAGGCCCTTGAAGCGCCGCTTCTGGGCCAGCTCCGACACCACCGCAAAGCCGATGCCGCCGGTCATAAAGAGCGCGGTGATGATGATATTGACCGGGCCAGACGCCACATACTGGCTGAGGCTGTCGGAGGATAGGGCAAAGCCGGCGTTGTTAAAGGCAGACACCGTATAGAACAGGGCATGCCAGAGCCCTTTTTGCCAGCCCATCTGCGGCACCCAGCACAGGGCCAGCAGCAGTATCCCGGCGCCTTCGGCCACCAACACGAAGCGGGCCAGGTGGCGTACCAGGCGCATCACGTCGCTGAGCTGGGTCTGGTTGAGGCTTTCCTTAACCAAAAACTGATGGCTGAAAGACACCCGGCCGGCCAGCAGCAGCAACACCAGCACCCCGAAGGTCATAAAGCCCAGGCCCCCCAACTGGATAAGCACCAGCAGTATGCCTTGGCCCAGGTAGGTGAAATGGCTGGCGGTATCCACCACCCCAAGACCCGTTACGGTAACTGCCGAGGTGGCGGTAAAGAGGGCGTCCCAGAAGGACAGGGGTCCTACCCTGGACCAGGGCAGGCAAAGGGCGGCGGCCCCGATCAGGATCAGCGCCAAAAAGCCCAGGGCCAGAACCATGGGCGGGCTGGCCGCCAGGCTCCTTTGCCCCTGCCATTGGCGGGGGCGGATTGACTGGTGCCACTGCTTCATAGGTCTTTGGACAGGGCTTGCAGGGCCGGCAATTTACCCAGCAGCACCAGTATGTCCCCTTTGGCGAGATCCTTGGCTGGCGGTGGTGACTGTGCCAGTTCGGTGCCCCGCTTGTGGGCCACCAGGGACAGTTGCCGCTCCTCGAGCTTGAGGTCGGCAACGGCCTTGCCGTCCAGGGCTTCGGAGGCGGCCACTTCCACCAAGAAGTGCTCGTTGCCAAGGGCAATGTAGTCTCGCACCGAGGGGTAGTTAAGGCTCTGGGCCACCCGCAGGCCCATCTCGTATTCGGGGTGGACGATGCGGTCCGCCCCTAGTTTGACCAGGATCTTGTGATGGGCCGGGTTCAGGGCTTTGACCCAGACTTGGCTGACCTTAAGGCTCTTGAGGTGCAGGGTGCACAGAATGGACGACTGCAGATCTTCGCCTATGGCCACCACCACGGCGTCGCAATCGCTCAGTCCCAGCTCGCTGAGGGCGTTTTCGTCTGTGGCATCCACCACCAGGGCCTGGGTGAGCTGGGGGGCCAACTGGTTCACCAGTTTCTGGTCACTGTCCAGGCCCAGCACTTCGTGGCCCTGGCGCATCAGCTCCAGGGCTATGGTCTGCCCGAACTGCCCCAGGCCGATGACGGCAAACTGACGATGCATATGCTTCCCTGTCAGAAAGGATTGTGCCCCCATTATGCCCAAGTTAGCCTTAGGAAACAGGGGCATGGATTGGGAGAGGCAAGATGGGCAAATGGCTGGGGGGCCTGGCGCTGCTGCTGTTGCTGGCGCCGCCCTTGCTGCTGGCCTGGTTCTGGCCCCAAGGCTTAAGCATCAGCGGCCTGGGCTGGTTCAGGGCCGACTCCCTGCGCTATCAGCTGGACGCTTGCCCCCTGGTACAAGCCAAGGACCTGCACCTGGATGGGCTCGTTCCCCTGGCCATCAGGGTAGGGGATCTGGCCGTGGCTCAGTGCCCATCTCAGGGAGGGGAAGTGACCCTGCCGGCCCTGCCCACCGGCACCTTGCACCTTTCCACCCTCCATTACCCGCCCCTACCGCCCTTGGCCGTTACCCTGGCCAGCCAACAGGGCAGGGTCACTGCCGAACTTCGCCACCAGCAAAGCCAACTGACCCTTCACTGGCAGCCCAGCGGCGATTTTCAGTTTGCAGGGCAGTTGTCGGATTGGGCCCCCACTCAGGGCTTGGTGCAGCTGCAAGGGCAGGGGCGCTTTACCGGCAGCTTGGAGTCACTGCACGTCAAGGCCAGCAGCCCGGCCTTGGGCTATGGCGGCCAGCAGTTGGCCCTTAGCGCCCAAGGGCAGCTGCAAGGCCAGCACTGGCAGCTGTCGGCCCACAGCCTGGCCCCCTTGACATGGCAAAGCCTGGGCGCGACCTGGCAGTTGGCCGCCCAGGGGGAGCTGGATAAAGCAACACTGGCCGCCACCCTTGATGGGGATATCAGCAGTCCCCTTGGCCCCTTGCATCTTAAGGCCCAGGCCAACGGGCTTGAGCGCCTGGACTGGCAGCTGACCGGGGAGCGCCTCGGTGCCAGCGGCAACCTGGATGCCGATGCCCTGACCCTGTCCCAAGGTGAGCTCAACTACCAAGGCGCCAGCCTCAGCCTGGCCAAGGCTGCCGTCTTGCCCCTGGCGGCGCAAGGCCAGGCGCCCGTAGAGCTCAGCGGCAGCTACCAGCAGCTGCAATTTACCCTCAAGGGCCAGGCCCTTTGGGGCCAACAACTGGCCCTGGATGCCAAAGCAACCTTGAGCGGGGGCTACCAGGGCCAGCAGTTGGCTGGGGTGTTGCCCTTTCGCATTAGCCAAGACTGGCTGCAACTGGCGCCCTTTCGCCTCAAGGTCAGCGGCCCCTATGGCCAAGGGGAGCTCAGCAGCGCCCAGCCCCAGGGCTTTGCCCTGGCCGAGCCGGCGTTGGCCCTCGGCCTTGCCTGGCAATACCAGGGGCGCCAGCTGACCGGAGATATCAGCCTGGCCAAAGACGCAGAAGGCCTGCTGGGGGGGATCAGCGCCCAAAGCTCGCCGCTGCTAGACAAAGGTGGGCGCCTGACGGTCAACGGCAGCTACCGGTTAAGCCCCGAGCCCATGCTGCTGGCCGGCAGTGCCCTGAGCCTTGAACAGGGGCTTTGGCAACAAAACCTGGTGCAGCCCAGCCGCGTCAGCCTGGCAACGCCCCTGACCTTCAGCGCTGGCCCCCATGGCACCCTGAGCCTTAGCGGCCAGGGCCTGGTGCGGGCCACTGGCCGCCTGCCGCCCTGGCAAGGGTCGTTGACCCTGGCCGGGGACAATGGCCAGTGGCAGCTGGCGGTACCGGCCTGGCAGGCCAGCGCAGGGGGGCCTTTTACCCAGGCCAAAGGGGGCTGGCAGGGGAGCCTGGCTGCCCGGCTCACCTTAAACAACGCCTTGAGCCAGGGATTGCCGGTGGCCCTGGATGGCGGCCGGGCCGAACTGGACGGCAGCTGGCGCTGGCCCGCTCCTCGCTTCAAGGGCACCCTGGCGCTGCACCAGGCCCAAGGTTTTTGGGGAGCCAGCCGCTTTGAAGGATTGGAAGGGCAAGGGCAGCTGGCCTACGGGCCGGATTGGTCCGGCACTGGCCAGTTACGCCTGGCCCTGGTGGATATAGGCACCCCGGTAACCGGGGCCAGTGCCCAGTTGGCTTATGGCCAGGGCCAGCTGCATCTTAGCGGCGGTAAGGCGGCGCTGCTGGGGGGCAGCCTTTTTGCGCCGCAATTGACCTGGCCCAGCAGCGCCTTGCAAGCGGTAAGCTTAAGCGGCATTGACCTTGGCCAGGTGGCGGCGCTGCAAGCCAAGCCGGTGGTGTCTTTGGGGGGCGAGCTGGCCGGTACCATCCCTCTTCGCCTGGAGGAGAGCGGCCTGAGTGTGAGCGGGGCCCGGCTCCATAACCAGGGACCTGTTACAGTGGAAGTGCTGGACGTGGATTCGGTGGCCAGTCTCAAGGCCAGCAACCAGGGAGTGCAGGTGGCGCTGGACGCCCTCGGCCACCTGGCGGTGGACAGCCTGCAGGCTGACTTTGATATGGACATCGATGGCCAGGCCCAGCTCAAGGTCTTGATTGAAGGCCGTAATCCGCGCCAGGATGACTTACCGGTGCGGCTCCATTACGCTCATCAGGAAAACCTTCGCCAGTTGCTGCGCAGCCTGCGTATCGGCGAAGAAGTGGTGGAAAAAGTGGAACAGCAAGTAAAACAACAGCGAGGCAAGCCATGAAACGATTGGCCCTGGTCTTAGGACCCTTGATGCTGGTGGCCTGTTCGCCAAGGGTGGCGCTGGAAGCCCCCAAGGAACCCATCACCATCAACCTGAACGTCAAGATAGAGCATGAGATCCGGGTCAAGGTCGACAAGGATCTGGATGCGCTCTTTGAGAAAGAAAGCGAACTGTTCTGAGGTATGCCATGAAAAAGACACTGTGGACCCTGGCTGCGGCCCTGATGCTACCTTTGGCCGCTTTCGCCCTGAATCTGGATGACGCCAAGGGCCAGGGGCTGCTCGGCGAGCAACCCGACGGCTTTTTAGGTGTGGTGCAGGCCACCCCCGAAGCGGTGGCCCTGGCCCAGGACATCAACCAGAAAAGGCGGGACGCCTACCTGCAAATTGCCCGCAAGAACGGCATCAGCCTGGAGCAGGTGGCCAACCTGGCCGGGCAAAAGGCCATAGAGCGCACCCCCAAAGGCCAATACATCAAGACCCCGGAAGGCCAGTGGGTCAGGAAATAGCCTGGGGTTTGTGACGGTACATGGCGAAGTCGGCCTGGCGAATGAGATCGTCGGGCCTGTCCCCCTGCCTGGCCGGCCTGGCCTGGCCCAGGGCTACGGTGATCTGCAGCTCCTGGCCACGGATAAACATGGGGGCCTGCACTGCGTCGACAAAACGCTGGGCTGCGCCCTGTACGTCCTTGAGGGAGGCCAGGTCCTGCAATAACAGCACGAATTCGTCCCCTCCCACCCGGGCCACCAGGTCATGCTTGCGGGCCGACAGGGCCAGGCGCTTGGCCACTTCCCCCAGCACGCCGTCTCCCACCGCATGGCCATAGCGGTCGTTTATCCCTTTGAAGTCGTTAAGATCCAGATAGAAAAGGGCGAAAGGCCTGCGGCGTTGGTGCCATTGCTCCAGGGCGTTTTCCAGACTGTGCATAAAGCAGCGCCGGTTGGGCAGGGAGGTCAGGTGATCATGATTGGCCCAGAAGATGGCTTTTTGGTGCTCTTGCAGCAGCAGCCAGACCAGGCCGGCAAAGGCGCCGGCCAGCAGCAGGGCGGCCAGGTGGAAGGGCACGTCACTGGGGACAGGTAGGGGCCTGGGGCTGGCCAGTAAGGTCCAATGCTCGGTCAACACCTTGACCGGCAGTCGGTATTGGGGCTGTGGCAGCACCTTGTCCCCCGCTATCCAGCCGTCGCTTTTGTGGCTGTTCTCCAGGCTCAGCTCAAAGTCGGTCTGCAGGGTATGAAAACCGGCGTCCTCCAGGATGCCGTCCAGGTCCAGCACCATGCCTACCATGCCCCAGGCCTGGCCGCCGTCGAGGAGCACCGGGCTGCGGGCTACCACCCCTGTGCCGCCCTGAACCAGGGAGACCGGGCCGTCCAGCAGGGTTTTCTTCTGGGCCAGGCTGTCTTGGACCACGGCCCACTGCAGCGGCAATGTGCGGTAATCCACCCCGATCACCGCTTCGTTGCCCTTGAGGGGGTAGACGTAGCGCATCACCAGATCGGGGGCGGCGGCGATATTGCGCAGGTGGTCGGAGGCCTTGAACAGCTCCCCCAGCATGGCGTTGATCTGTTCGGGGCTGGCGTTGGGTTGGGTGCGCAGGAAAGACACCAACCCCTGGCCAAGGTGCAGGGGGGCGTTGAAACTGGATTCCAAATTGGCTCTTAATTCGGTCAGGGCAGCCATGTGCTTGGCCCGCATAGCCTCCCTGGCGTGCAACTCCTGCAGCCGTACCACGTACTCTGCAAGGGTCAACACGGCGACAAACACCACGGCCGCCAACAACCACGGCCACTTGGGGGGGCGGGTCGCCAGGGACATCGGTGATTCCTGCTCTGTTGTCTACCTCATTCTTTGGGGGCTTGCCTTAAATGGCAAGTTTGTATGGCTAATATTTATTGATGCCTAGTTGATAAGTCCTTACTTGACAGCCAGGGGCGCCTTGGCGAAGGTCTTTGTGGATAGGCGTAGGGCCCTAAATGGGGTAGCATTACTGTTATTGTATTAAGGTTTGTGCCGGCCCAGCTGCAATGGGGTTGGTTCCTCCCAAGGCCCTGTCAGGGGCGCAAAAGGATACTTGATGGCAAGTCCCGCTAAGAGCAGGCCGCAAAGCATTCATTCCTGGGTGGCCCAGGAACTGGGTTCCCGTATCGTCAGCGGCGTCTACGCGCCGGGTGAGTACATTCCCAACGAAACCACCATAGGCGAAGAGATGGGGGTGTCCCGCACCGCCTTGCGCGAAGCCTTTAAGATGCTCAGTGCCAAGGGGTTGATCGAGTCCAGGCCTAAATTGGGTACCAGGGTCAGGCCCCGCAAGAACTGGAACATGTTCGACTCCGACGTGCTGCGCTGGTGCTTTGATAACAACCCCGAGCCCAAGTTTTACATGGCGCTCTACGAAATGCGCGAGATCATCGAGCCCAGCGCCGCCGCCTTGGCTGCCCTGCACCGCACCGAGGCCCAGATCCAAACCCTGGCCGACGCTTACCAGGCAATGGAAGCGGCGGAACACGGCACCGATGCCGTTTACACCAGCGACCTGGACTTTCACATCGCCCTGCTGGACGCCACCAATAACGAATTTATGGTGTCCCTTGGCATGACCATAGAGCGGGCCCTGGAAAGCTCCTTTCGCCTGTCCAGTGCCACCGCCAACGAGTTCGTGGCGTCCCTGCCTGGCCACAAGGCGGTCTTTCTGGCCATCAAGGACGGTGACCCGGCCAGGGCCAAGTTCGAGATGCAGGCCATCCTCACCAATGCCAAGAAGGCCCTGGTGCAGACCCTGAACGAGATGACGGAGCAGGCCGCCAACGGCTGACAACGAACGGAAAAAAACCGGCCCCAGGGCCGGTTTTTTGTTTAGAGGCTTTTCACCCTGGGCTGGGGTCCGCTGGCAATGGCCAGGGGATTTTGCAGGGCCCGGCCAAAGTCCGGTGCCCCAATCTCGAAGATATCCCCCGCCTGGGTTTCGATGCCGTCACCGAAACTCAGGGTGGCGGTGCCGAAGAAATGCAGGTGGGCGTCACCAGGGCGGTTGAACACCGGGTATTTGAAATGGTGGTCTTCCAGGTTGGCGATGCTGTGGGACATGTTGTCCTCCCCGCTCAGGAAGGGCTTTTCCCAGAGCACCGCGCCGTCTCTTAGGATCCGCGAGTAGCCACGGATATCCCGGGGCAGCTCTCCCACCAGCAGTTCAGGGCCCACGGCGCAGGGGCGCAGCTTGGAATGGGCCAGGTAGAGATAGTTCTGGCGCTCGGTCACATGGTCGGAAAACTCGTTGCCAAGGGCAAAGCCGATACGCCAGGGCTGGCCCTGCTCGTCGTTGATGTAAAAGCCGGCGATCTCCGGCTCTTCACCACCGTCAAGGGCAAAGGCGGGGGAGGTGAGCGCCTGGCCCGGAGCCACGACGATGCTGCCGTCCCCCTTGTAGAACCACTCGGGTTGTACCCCAGGTTGGCCCTCGGCTGGCTTGCCCCCTTCCAGCCCCATCTTGAACATCTTCATGCTGTCGGTCAGGGCCGCTTCCTTGTTGCCGGCCTGGGCATGCATCTTGGCGCGGGTATCGGCGCTGCCCAGGTGGGTCAGACCGGTGCCGGTCACATAGAGGTGGGCCGGATCCGGGTGGTCGAAGGGGGTCAGCAAGCGGCCCTGTGCCACTATGGACTCATAACTGAGGCGCTCTTCGCTGAGCCGCTGGGCGATAAGGTCGGCCAGGGACGCTTTACTGGCAATGGCGGCTTTGGCCAGTTCATAAACGCTGTGCGTTTCCTTGAGCGGCTGGACTTGGCTATGGGACAGGACCAGGGCCACCGCCCTTTGCTGGTCCTGGCTGATGAATTGGATTAAACGCATGCTGCCCTCTGCTACTGATATTTGTATTACAATATTATATTAATAGGGCCACCCTTAAGGTCAAGGGCTTTCCCTTGGCTCCGGGGCTGCTATTTGGCGGCCTCGGTGATCCCTTCGCTGGTCATCACCACCCTTTTCAAGGTGCCATCCGGGTTGTAGTAGAGCCTGTCTATGGCCACGCTGCGGCGAAATTCCCCACCGTCAGGCTGGGCGGCACCGGTGTGGTAGATGAAGTAGTCCTTCCCTTTGAACTCGATGATGGCCTGATGGTTGGTCGGGCTGTTGCCGGCCACTTCATTGAGTATGCCCCTGTATTGCCAGGGCCCTTTGATGCTGCTGCTGGTGGCGTAGACGATCTTTTCCGGAAAGTCCGAGGCATAGGACAGGTAATAGAGCTCCCCTTTCTTGTGCACCCAGATGGCCTCGGTGAAGTCAGGGAGGTCCAACGGCTCTATGGGGCCGTCCAGCTCGGTCATGTTGGCCTTGAGCTTGGCATAGCGGGGTTTGGTATTACCCCAGAACAGGTAGGCCTGGCCGTCGTCGTCGATAAAGACCGACGGGTCTATGTCGTCCCAATCGTTGGGGGTGTCTGTGGTCATGTCGTTGGTGATAAGGGCACTGCCCCTGGCGTCCTTGAAGGGGCCGAGGGGGCTATCGCCCACTGCGACGCCAATGGCAAAGCCGGGCTTGTCGTCCTTATGGCGGGCCGTTATGTACCAGTAGAACTTGCCATCCTTTTCAATGGCCTGGGACGCCCAGGCGTCCCCTTTGGCCCAGGAAAAGTCGGTGACCGACAGCCTGGGCCCATGGCGCTGCCAGTTCACCATGTCGGTGGAAGAGAAAACCAGCCAGTCGTTCATCTTGAAAAAGCCCTTGTTGTCTTTGGCTTCGTCGTGACCGGTGTAGAGGTAAACCGTGCCGTCATGAACCAGGGCCGCCGGATCGGCGGTGCGGTACTGATCGGTAAAAAGGGGATTGGCCCCGGCGCTGGCGGCCAGCATCAGGGAGCCGGCGGCCAGGGTCTTGAGATTGCTTGTCATGCTTCTGTCCATTGCCTTCCGTTAACGTTAAAGTGATATTGTATGACTTGTTGAGTCAGGGCAAGCCTTTCCATCTCCTGGGCCAGGGGATTGGTCTTCAGCCCAGTAATAGCAAGGGGTTAAGGCTTTTTTGGCCAGGGTTTCCGGGTTTCTGCCGCCAGGCGGGTACGACTTTGGTGTGGTTGACAAAGGGCGCCGGAGACGTAAAGATGCACACATAGATCTTATTGTATTACTAATAATCAGTGGGCGACGCAATGAGCAGCGACAACAAGAAAAAACTTCGGTCAGCAAGCTGGTTCGGCAGCAACGACAAAAACGGCTTTATGTATCGCAGCTGGATGAAGAACCAGGGGATACCGGATCACCACTTCGACAGCAGGCCGGTGATCGGCATCTGCAACACCTGGTCTGAACTCACCCCCTGTAACGCCCACTTCCGGCAGATCGCCGAAAGGGTCAAGAACGGCATCCGTGAAGCCGGCGGCATACCGGTGGAGTTTCCGGTTTTCTCCAACGGCGAGTCCAACCTGCGCCCCACCGCCATGCTGACCCGCAACCTGGCCGCCATGGACACCGAAGAGGCCATACGTGGCAACCCCATCGACGGGGTGGTGCTGCTGGTGGGTTGTGACAAGACCACCCCGGCCTTGCTGATGGGCGCGGCCAGCTGCGACCTGCCCACCATAGTGGTTACCGGCGGCCCCATGCTGAACGGCAAGCACCATGGCCAGGATGTGGGTTCAGGCACCTTGGTCTGGCGCATGCACGAGGAATACAAGGCCGGCAATGTTAGCCTGCAGGAGTTCATGGACGCCGAAGCCTCCATGTCCCGCTCCGCCGGTACCTGCAACACCATGGGCACCGCTTCCACCATGGCCTGCATGGCCGAGTCCCTGGGTACCAGCCTGCCGGGTAACGCCGCCATACCGGCGGTGGACTCACGCCGCTATGTACTGGCGCACCTGTCTGGCATGCGCATCGTCGAGATGGTTCATGAAGATCTGACGCTGTCCAAGGTGCTGACCCGTGACGCCTTTATCAACGCCATCCGCACCAACGCCGCCATCGGCGGTTCCACCAACGCCGTTATCCATTTGAAAGCCATAGCCGGCCGTATCGGTGTGGATCTGAGCCTGGACGACTGGCACCACGGCAAAGGGGTGCCGACCATCGTCAACCTGCAACCGTCCGGCCAGTACCTGATGGAAGAGTTCTACTATGCCGGCGGCCTGCCGGTGGTGTTGCGCCGCCTGGGAGAAAACGGCCAGCTCAACAAGGATGCGCTCACCGTCAACGGCAAGGCCATCTGGGACAACGTCAAGGACTCCCCCTGTTACAACGACGATGTTATCCGCCCCCTCGATAAGCCCCTGGTGGAAAGCGGCGGCATCTGCGTGCTCAAGGGCAACCTGGCTCCCCGTGGCGCCGTCCTCAAACCCTCTGCCGCCAGCCCGCACCTGATGAACCACAGGGGCCGTGCCGTGGTGTTTGAAAGCTTCGACGACTACAAGGCCCGCATTGCCGACCCAGATCTGGATATCGACGAGAACTGCGTCATGGTCATGAAAAACTGCGGGCCCAAGGGTTACCCGGGCATGGCCGAGGTGGGCAACATGGGGCTGCCACCCAAGGTGCTGAAAAAAGGCATCAAGGACATGGTGCGTATCTCAGACGCGCGCATGAGCGGTACCGCCTTTGGCACTGTGGTGCTGCACGTGGCCCCCGAGGCCATGGAATTTGGCCCCCTGGCGGCGGTGCAAAACGGCGACATCATTCAATTGGATGCCCACAACGGCGTCTTGCATCTGGAGGTGTCTGACCAGGAGTTGGCCGCACGATTGGAGAAACTCAAAGCCAATCGCGTCATCATGCGCACGGGCGGTTACCTGGAAATGTACCGGGAGCGAGTGCTGCAGGCCGACGAAGGCTGCGACTTCGACTTCCTGGTGGGTTGCCGGGGCGCCGAGGTACCGGCCCACTCCCATTGATCCCGAGGTTTGCCATGCAGTTATCCAACCAATATCCCAGCCTGAACGGCAAAGTGGTGTTTATCACCGGCGGCGGCTCCGGCATCGGCGCCAGCCTGGTGGAGGCCTTCTGCCGCCAGGGCGCCATTGTCGCCTTTGTGGACATCCTCGAGGCCGAGAGCCGGGCCCTGGTGGACAGGCTCAACGGCGAGCTTGGCCGCCCCCTGGCCCATTTCTACCCCTGCAACATCATCGATGTGGCCGCTCTCAAGGGGGTGATCGCCGCCGTGGGTCAGACCCTCGGCAACATAGGGGTGCTGGTCAACAATGCCGCCAGCGACAGCCGCCACGATTTTCGCGAGGTCACCCCCGAATACTGGGATGAGCGCCTCAACATCAACCTGCGCCCCCAATTCTTCGCGGCCCAGGCCGTTTACCCCCAGATGCAGGCCCTGGGCGGCGGCGCCATCATCAATTTCGGCTCCATGAGCTGGCACGAGGGCCAGGGCGGCATGCCCGGCTACACCAGCGCCAAGTCGGCGGTCCTGGGGTTGTCCCGGGGCCTGGCCCGCGACATGGGGGCGGACAATATCCGCGTCAACACCCTGACCCCGGGCTGGGTGATGACAGAGCGCCAGCTCAAACTCTGGGTAACCGAAGAGACCAAGCAAGACATCGAGAAGAACCAGTGCATCAAGACTCCCCTGATGCCCCACAACATTGCTGCCATGGCCCTGTTCTTGGCTTCTGACGACAGCAGCATGTGTACCGCCCAGGACTTCGTGGTGGACGGCGGTTGGATCTGAGGCCCCTGGCCCAGCTGAGCTGGTCGCCCAAAGGCGGCTTAATACACAGACAAAGGATTTAGCGTTATGAGCATTACCGGTAAACAACTCATCAACGGCGAATGGGTCGAGGGCAAGGGCGGCCAATATCAGGGTGTTAACCCGGCCACTGGCCAGAGCATAGAACCGGCTCTGACCTATGCCGACGGCGAGCAGGTCAAAGCCGCCGCCGCTGCCGCCAAGGCCGCCGCCCCCGTTTTTGCCGCCACCAGCCTCAAAGAACGTGGCGCCTTCCTAGAGCGTTGCAGCGATGAGATCATGGCCCTGGGTGACGATCTGCTGGAGCGCTTGATGGCCGAAACCGGCTACCCTCGCGCCCGGGTCGAAGGGGAGCGGGGCCGCACCTGTGGCCAGCTCAAACTCTTTGCCAGCACCATTCAAAACGGCGAATACCTGGATGCCCGTATCGACTTGGCCATGCCGGAGCGCCAACCCCTGCCGCGCCCCGATATCCGTTTCTACAAACAGCCCATTGGGCCTGTGGTGGTCTTTGGGGCGTCCAACTTCCCCTTGGCCTTTTCCGTGGCCGGTGGCGATACCGCCTCAGCATTGGCGGCCGGCTGCCCGGTGATCGTCAAGGGCCACAACTCCCACCCCGGCTCCGGTGAACTGGTGGCCCAGGCCCTGGCCAAGGCCGTTAAAGCCTGCGGCCTGCCGGCCGGTACCTTTTCCTTCGTCACCGGCCCGGGCCGGGACGTGGGGGCCGCCCTGGTGACGGCCCCCGAGGTAAAAGCCGTGGGCTTTACCGGCTCTATGGCTGGCGGCATGGCCCTGTTCAACCTGGCCAACCAACGCCCAGAACCTATCCCTGTCTTTGCCGAAATGGGCTCGGTCAACCCGGTGGTGGTCCTGCCCCAGGCCCTGAAGGCCAATGCCGCCGCCATTGCCGAAGGCTTTGTGGGCTCCCTGACCCTGGGGGTTGGGCAGTTCTGCGTTAACCCCGGCCTGGTGCTGGGCATCAAGGGCGCCGAACTGGACGCCTTTATGGATAGTGCCAGCGCCAAGTTGGCCCAGGTGCCCGCCGGCGTCATGCTCAACGAAGGCATCGCCAGCAGCTACGGCAAGGGTGCAGAGCACCTGGCCGGCCAGCAAGGGGTTGTGGTGGCGGCCAAGGGCCAGCAACAGGAGGGGAACGGCTTTTGCGGCCAGGCCCAGCTGCTCAAGGTGGACGCCAAGGACTTCATCGCCAACGCCCAGCTGCAAGAAGAGGTGTTCGGCCCCAGCTCCGTGGTGGTCCAATGCCAGGACGCCGCCGAACTTCTTGCCGCCGTGGCCTGCCTCAAAGGCCAGCTGTCCGGCACCTTGCAGGCCAATGCCGATGAACTCAGGGATTACCCCGAACTGCTGACCCTGCTTCAGGAAAAAGTGGGCCGGCTGGTGTTCAACAACTTCCCCACCGGGGTGGAAGTGTGCCACGCCATGATGCACGGCGGGCCTTTCCCGGCGGCTACCGATGCCCGCTTTACCTCGGTGGGCACCAAGGCCATCGACCGTTTCGTACGGCCCATCTGTTTCCAAAACTACCCCCAGGCGCTGCTGCCTGCGGCCCTTTTGGATAACAATCCCTGGGGGATCAGCCGCTGGGTCAACGGCGAGCGCAGCAACGGCGTTATCGGGGGCTAACCGATGGCGCTTACCCTCAGCCAAAAGCAATGGGTGGAACCGGCCTTCCACAGGCCGGTTAACCTCTACCAGCTTGGCAACAGCCATGGCCTGTCGGTCACCCTGGCCGACTTCGGCGCCGCCGTCTGGTCCATCAAGGCGCCGGGGCGGGACGGTATCAAGGACGTGACCCTCAACTACCAGGACAAGGCCCAGTGGCTGTCCAACCCTTATTACTTCGGGGTCATAGTGGGGCGCTGTGCCAACCGTATCGGCCAGGGCCGATTTGCCCTCAATGACAAAAGCTACCAGCTTGACCGCAACGACGGTGCCAACCACCTGCACGGCGGCGCCAAGGGGCTGTCCACGCGTTTCTGGGACAGCTGGTCCTGGCAGCTGGCGGACAGGGTAGGGGTGACCTTTGTCATTGCCAGTGACGACGGCGACCAGGGTTATCCCGGCAACTTCAAGGCCCAGGTCAGCTACAGCCTGAATGACGCCGGGGAGCTGGCCATCGATTACAGCGCCGAGGCCGACCAGGACGGTCCCATCAACCTGACCAGCCACAGTTATTTCAACCTGGCTGGGCGAGGGGACGTGCTGGGCCAGGAGTTGACCCTGGCGGCCAACCATTATCTGGCGGTGGACGGCGGTCTTATCCCCACCGGGGCCTTGCTGGCGGTGGCCGGCACCGCCATGGATTTTCGCCGGCCCAAAGCCATAGGGCTAGAGCTGGAAGCCCTGCCTGGAGGGTATGACCACTTCTGGGTGGCAAGGGACCACAAAGTGGCAGAGCCGCTGTTGCTGGCCACCCTGCGTGACCCCAAATCAGGCCGCACCTTGGAGCTGCTCAGCACCGAACCCGGGGTGCAGTTCTACAGCGGCAACTTCCTCGACGGCAGCCTAAAAGGGGAGCAGGGCGACGCCTTGATCCGCCATGGCGGGATCTGCCTGGAACCCCATATCCACCCGGACGCCGTCAATCATCCCGGCTTTCCCAGCACCCTGATCAAAGCCCACCAACCTTACCGGCAGCGCAGCCTCTACCGGTTCTCGGTGACCTGAACCCATAACAACCAGTCAGCAGTAGCAAAGGGGGAAATAATGACACTCAAAACCCTGTTCGCAGCCGGCCTTATGGCCTTGAGCCACAGTGCCCTGGCCATCACCGTCGGCTTTTCCCAAGTCGGTTCCGAAAGCGGCTGGCGCAGCAGCTTCAGCCAGGACATGAAAGACGAGGCCAAGAGCAGAGGCATAGACCTCAAGTTCGCCGACGGCCAACAAAAGCAGGAAAACCAGATCCGCGCCGTGCGCAGCTTTATCGCCCAGGGGGTGGACGCCATCATCATAGCCCCGGTGGTGGAAACCGGTTGGACGCCGGTCTTGAAGGAAGCCAAAAGGGCCCGCATTCCGGTGGTTATCCTGGACCGCAATATCAAGGCCGCCGAGGGCCTTTATGTCACCCGTATCGCCTCCGACTTCACCGAAGAAGGCCGCAAGGCGGCCCGTTGGTTGATGGACAAGACCAAGGGGCAGTGCAACATCGTCGAGCTGCAGGGAACAGTAGGTGCCACCGCCGCCATCGATAGGGCCAAGGGTTTCAACGAGGTGATAGGAGCCTATCCCCAGGCCAAGATAGTGCGCAGCCAAACCGCCGAGTTCACCCGTGCCAAGGGCAAGGAAGTGATGGAGAGCTTCCTCAAGGCCGAAGATCCCCAATCCCTGTGTGCCCTTTGGTCCCATAACGACGAAATGGCCCTGGGGGCGATCCAGGCCATCAAGGAAGCCGGTCTCAAGCCCGGCAAGGACCTGCTGGTGGTGTCTGTGGACGGTGTACCCGACTACTTCAAGGCCATGGCCGAAGGGGATGCCAACATCACGGTGGAGCTCAATCCCCATCTAGGCGCTCCCGCCTACCAGGTGGTGGAGAAGGTGCTGGCCGGTGACAAGGGCATTCCCAAGCTCATCAGCACCACAGGGGAGGTGTTCGGCCAGGACACCGCCGCCACCGAGTACCAGAAGCGCAAGTAAGGAGCGGGCCATGACCGAGCCACAACCTTTGCTGGCGCTGTCCGGTATCCACAAGGCCTTTCCCGGGGTCAAGGCCCTGGACTCGGTGGGGCTGCGGCTTTTTGCCGGCGAGGTCCATGCCCTGCTGGGGGAAAACGGCGCCGGTAAATCCACCCTGGTCAAGGTCATGACCGGGGCCTACCAAAAAGACGAAGGCAGCATGGTGCTGGCGGGCCGGCCTGTGTCCCCCGGCAGTACCAAGCAAGCCCAGGAGCTGGGCATTGCCACAGTCTACCAGGAAGTGAACCTGCTGCCCAACCTGTCGGTTGCCCACAACCTGTTTCTGGGCCGCGAGCCCAAGCGCTGGGGCCTTATACACTGGGCCAAGATGCGTGAACAGGCCAAGGCCCTGCTGGCGCCCTTTGAGCTGGATATCGACGTCAGCAAACCCCTCAACCAGTATTCGGTGGCGGTGCAGCAACTGGTAGCCATCGCCAGGGGCGTGGGCATGAATGCCAAGGTGCTGGTGCTGGACGAGCCCACCGCCAGCCTGGACGCAGGGGAAGTTGCCATGCTGTTTGGCATCCTCAACAGGCTCAAGGCCGACGGCATCGCCATCGTCTTTATCACCCATTTCCTGGACCAGGTCTATGCGGTCTCAGACCGGATCACCGTGCTGCGCTCCGGCACCCTGGTGGGGGAATTTCTGACCCGGGAGCTGCCGAGGGCCAAGCTTATCGAAGCCATGCTGGGAGCCGAGTTGCAGGAGATGACGGCCAGCCAGGCTGTTGCCGGCGGCCAGGCCGCTCCCCGGCTCTTTGACATGGCCGATGTCAGCGTGCGCCACTCCATCGAGGAGGTGTCGCTGTCGGTGGGCAAGGGCGAAGCGGTGGGCCTGGCCGGACTCTTGGGCTCGGGGCGCAGCGAAGTGTGCCGGGCCGCCTTCGGCGTCGACCCTCTGGTGGCCGGGCAGATCCGGCTGGAAGGGGCGCCCCTCAAGCTGGCCAGGGCCGCCGATGCCATCCGCGCCGGTATCGCCCTTTGCCCCGAGGACCGCAAGGCCGACGGCATCATAGGGCCCCTGTCCATCCGCGAGAACCTGGTGTTGGCGCTACAGGCCAGGTTGGGCTGGTGGCGTTACATCAGCCCGGCCCGCCAGCAGGCCATGGCCGAGGACTTTATCAAGGCCTTCAGGATAGCCACCCCCAACGCCAGCAAGGCCATAGGGGAGCTGTCCGGGGGCAACCAACAGAAGGTAATACTGGCCCGCTGGCTGGCGATTCAACCCAAGCTGCTGATCCTCGACGAGCCCACTAGGGGCATCGACATCGGCGCCCACAGCGAGATCCTCAAACTGATCAAACAGCTGTGCCAGGACGGCATGTCGCTGCTGGTGGCCTCTTCCGAACTGGAAGAGCTGGTGGCCTTCGCCAACCGGGTGGTGGTGATGCGTGATCGCAAGAAGGTGGCCGAGCTCAGCGGCGAGGCACTCTCGCCCCAGGGCATACTGCACGCCATAGCCGAGGCTTAGAATGAACAAACCCCTGACCCTTTCCCAGGATGCAGCGGCCAACAGCACAAGGCTGCGCATCAACCCCCGTTACGGCTGGCCGCTGCTGGCCCTGGCCCTGCTGCTGGTGGTCAACCTGCTGCTGGATCCATCCTTTTTTGCCCTGAGCTACCAGGACGGCCGCCTCTATGGCTCCCTGGTCGATATCGTTAACCGCGCCGCGCCTGTTGCCTTGCTGGCCATCGGCATGACGTTGGTGATCGCCACCGGCGGCATCGATCTGTCGGTGGGGGCGGTGATGGCCGTGGCCGGAGCCGTGTGCGCCAAGCTACTGGCTGGCGGCGAGCCGAGCCTGGCGCTGGTGTTGTTGGCCGGCCTGGGTACAGGCCTGTTGTGTGGCCTTATCAACGGCGGCCTGGTCAGCTACATGGGGATCCAGCCCATAGTGGCTACCCTGCTGCTGATGGTGGCGGGGCGCGGCATAGCCCAGCTGATCAACGCCGGCCAGATAGTCACCTTCCAAAGCCCCGGCTTTGCCTTCCTGGGCACCGGCAGCCTGTTGGGCCTGCCCATGCCGGTATGGCTGGTATTGCTGGTGTTTGCCTGCTGCCAGTTGCTGCTGCGCCGCAGCGCCCTTGGCCTCTTTGTGGAGGCGGTGGGCTGCAATGCCAGCGCCAGCCGCTATCTGGGGGTCAACGACAGGGGAGTGAAGCTGTTCGTCTATCTGCTGGCCGGAGCCTGCGCCGCCCTGGCCGGCATGATCGCCACGGCCGACATCCAGGGCGCCGACGCCAACAACACCGGCCTTTGGCTGGAGTTGGACGCCATATTGGCGGTGGTGATCGGCGGCGCCGCCCTTACCGGTGGCCGTTTCTCACTGCCCTTGTCGCTGGTGGGGGTGCTGATCATCCAGGGCCTGTCCACCACCATCATCGTCAGCGGTATCGATGCCCGCTTCAACCTGCTGATAAAGGCGCTGGTGGTGCTGGCGGTGCTGCTGTTGCAATCGGCACCCTTTCGTCGTCAACTCAAGGCCCTGACCGGGGGTAAAGCATGATGGCCCATCGATTCTTGCCCCTTGGCATCACGTCATTGCTGTTGCTGGCCCTCTTTACCACCGGGGCCTGGCAGTTCGAGGGTTTTGGCAGCCTGCGGGTGGTGCTGAACCTCTTTACCGACAACGCCTTCTTGTTGATCACCGCCCTTGGCATGACCCTGGTCATACTGTCCGGCGGCATCGACTTGTCGGTGGGGGCCGTCATCGCCCTGTCGGGTGTGCTATGTGCCCTGCTGATCACCAAGCTGGGCTGGCATCCCCTGGCGGCTTTTGCCTTGGTACTGCTGGTAGGCACCGCCTTTGGCGCCGCCATGGGCTGCCTTATCCACCACTACCGGCTCCAGCCCTTTATCGTCACCCTGGCCGGCATGTTCCTGGCCCGGGGCCTGGCCACCACGTTGAGTGAAGAGTCCATCGCCATAGAGCACCCCTTTTACGACAGCGTCTCCGATTTCGGCCTGGCCCTGCCCGGTGGCGCCTGGTTGTCCAGTTCGGCCATGGTGCTGCTGGTGGTGCTGGCGGCGGTCCTGCTGCTGGCCCATTACAGCCGCTTTGGGGGTTACATCTATGCCCTGGGCGGCAACAGCCAATCGGCGGCCCTGATGGGGGTACCCATGGCCAGGACCACAGTCGGCATCTATGCCCTGTCCAGTTTCCTGGCCGCCCTGGCCGGCATCGTCTTTACCTTCTACACCTTCTCGGGCTACGCCCTGACCGGCATAGGCACCGAACTGGATGCCATTGCCGCCGTGGTGATCGGCGGCACCCTGTTGTCCGGCGGCGCCGGTTATGTGCTGGGTACGGTACTGGGGGTGCTGCTGATGGGGGTTATCCAGACCTACATCACCTTTGACGGCACCCTCAACAGTTGGTGGACCAAGATCGTCATCGGCATACTGCTGTTCGTCTTCATCGCCCTTCAAAAAATCATGACGGTAAGGCAAGCCCATGCTTAAGCTCATCAAAACCCTGGATGTGAAAAACCAGCTGGGTGAAGGGGTGTTCTGGCACCAGCCCAGCCAAAGCCTGTGGTGGACCGATATCCATGGCAATGCCATTTACCGGCTGGACTGGGCCAGCCAGCAACTGGACAGCTGGGCGCTGCCGGAAGGGGTTACGGCCTTTGTGGTGCTGGAAACGGCGCCGCTGCGGATACTGGGAAGCTTCAAGTCCGGTTTTGCCTACTGTTGGCCGGACAGCGGCCGCCTGCAATGGCTGGCCAAGCCCCAGGCCCATATCCAGGGCAACCGCTTCAACGACGGCCGCCTGGACCGCCAGGGGCGCTTCTGGTCCGCCACCATGGTGGAGCAGGAACAGGGCCAGCCAAGGGGCGTGCTCTACCGCTTGGACGGTGCCCAGTGCGTGGCGCAGCTGGATAACCTGCAGATCCCCAACGCCCTGTGTTGGAGCGCCGATGCCCGCCGCCTTTACCATACCGACATGCCGTCAAAGGCGATCCGGGTCTATGACTTTGACCCCGTCAAGGGGGAGGTGGGGCAGGGCAGGCACTTTGCCACCGTGCCCCAGGGGGAGCCGGACGGCGCCATAGTGGATGCCGAAGATCACCTGATCTGTGCCCTCTGGGGCGGCAGGGCGCTGGCGCGCTTCACCCCGCTAGGGGAGCTGCAGAGCCTGCATCCCTTGCCGGTGACCCAGCCGACCTGTGTGGCCCTTGGGGGCCCCAATATGGACCTGCTGTTTGTCACCACTGCCCGTGACGGCCTCAGCGCCGCCCAACTGGCGGCCGAGCCCTTTGCCGGCAGCCTGCTGATCTACCAATCCCCTTACCGGGGCCTGGTGGACGCCGAGGTGCAAGGCCATGACTAGGTATCTGCTGCTGGCGGCCTTGCTGGCCGCCCCGGCCCTGGCCGAATTTATCCCACAGCGGGCCGACCCCTGGGTGCTGGAGAAGGACGGCCACTACTACTTTACCGCCTCGGTGCCCAGCTTCGACAAGGTGGTACTGCGCAAGGCCAATAGCCTGGCAGGCCTGGCCCAGGCTAGCGAGATCACCGCCTGGCAGCGTCCCGCCGAAGGCAAACTGGCTGGCTTTGTCTGGGCGCCGGAGCTGCATTACCTGGACGGCCACTGGTATCTGTTGGTGGCCGTCGGCAGCCAGCAAAGCCCCTTCCAGGTGCGCACCCAGGTGCTGACCAACAGCGCCGCCGACCCCACCCAGGGCCAATGGCAGTGGCAAGGGCAGATGCAAACCCAATGGGACAGCTTCAACCTGGATGCCACCCTGCTACAGCAGGGGGACAGGCACTACCTGATCTGGGCCCAACATCCCCCGGGCAAGGCCTACAACTCGGCCCTTTATATCGCGCAGTTGACCGGCCCCACCCAACTGGGGCCCCAGACCCTGATCAGCGAGCCGACCCTGTCCTGGGAAACCGTCGGTTATGCGGTCAACGAAGGGCCGGCCGTACTGCAGCGCAACGGCAAGTTCCTGGTCACCTTCTCGGCTTCGGCGACCGACGCCAATTACGCCATGGGCCTGCTGTGGGCCGATGAAGACGCCGACCTGCTGGATCCGGCCAGCTGGCACAAGCTGGCCAAACCGGTGCTCAGTACCAACGCCAAGGTCAAGCGGTTCGGCCCCGGCCACAACAGCTTTACCCGGGACAAACAAGGCCGGGACATCTTGGTTTACCACGCCCGTTACCAGGCAGAACTGCAAGGCTCGCCCCTGGAGGACCCCAACAGGGACGCCCGCCTGAAGTTGATCCACTGGCAAGCAGACGGCATGCCTGATTTTGGCCAGGACGAGGGCGACTTGCCCGCCAGCCCCCAAGCTCTGGTGGAGGAGCCCAAAGACCGGCGTTAACGCTTTGATTTCCCAACCTGAGCTGCCGAAATTGCTAGAATGACCGGCCAAGTTGGGAGGATTGAATCTTGGCGACCTTGTTGACCGTGCTCTGTTGGGGCTACCTGGTGTTGGCGGCCCTGTGGCTGATGCTGAAAAAGCTGCCGGCGGAGCTGGTGTATTTTCTGTTGTTCGTGCTGGTTGTGCCGGTGGCCAGTGTCAAGGCCCTGTCGGCCTGGGGCCTGGCCAAAGGGGCGGGGGCCTTGCTGCTGTGCCTGCCCCTGCTGCCTTATGGCTGGCTGGTCTGGAAGCTGTCGCAAACCGGCAGCCACGAATTTGCCCGCAAGGTGGATTTCCCGTTGGGGGTTAAAGGCAACCCGCCCAAGTTCGGCCTGGTGTCTTTGCTGGTCTTCATGTTGGCCTTGCTGGCGCAGGGCATCGCCGTGCTGCGTTTTGCCCTTGCCTGAAGTTCGCCCGGTTAACTTTTTCTTAAGGTATTGATAGGTAAGCAAACCTGGGTTGCTATCTGCCGGGCAAAATGCCTTGGGTGCTGCAATACTCAGGGTATAAACAAAACCAAGAGGGGCAATTATGCCCTTACCTGCTTGCCGATGGTGGTGCCTTAGCTGGCTGGCGTTGCTGGCCCCCTTGGCCCGTGCCGAAGAGACAATCCCTGCTCCGGACGACTCCGACCTGCCCAATTGGGCGGTGGAGCGGATCGAACCCATGCACCAGTGGGTGGCCGGCTGGGTGGATGACGTGTCCCGCAGCATCGACGGTTACTTCGGTTCCGACGAATACCTCAAGGTCGAGAACCACTCCTACCTGAGGCTCAGCGAAGAGCTGGTGCTGCGCCAGCGCCTGTCCAACGACAACGATCTTGGGATCCGCTATAAGCTGCAACTGCCCACCACCAAAAAGCGCCTCAAGCTGATCATCGAGAGTGATCCAGAGGAGGGCCTGGGTACCTTGCAGGACCAGGCCAGCCAGGAGTTTCGTACCGGCCGCTTCGATGGAGCCAAAGGCTCGGTGATCGGCCTGGAAAAGGCCGGCCGCCAGAGTAAAGACGAGGGCTGGGAAAACCGCCTGTCAGGGGGTATCAAGCTGCGCCTGCCGCTGGACCCTTACCTGCGCTTTACCAGCGAGCGGCTCTGGAAACTGGGCCAGTCCCCCTGGCGCTTGGAGATGGACAACCGCCTGTCCTGGTTCAACAGCGACGGCTACTCCGCCCGCACCTTGTTCGACCTGGGAAGGCCCCTGGACGAGCGCTTCTACCTGCGCTTTCTAACCCAGCTTCAGTGGCAGGAGCACTACGACAAGCTGGAGTTCTACCAAAAGGGCGAACTGAACCAGCTGATCAACCCCCGCAGCGCCATGCGCTATTCCCTGGTGGCCCTGGGCCAAAGCGCCCATCACCCGCAGATAGACGACTACTACCTCGAAGCCCTCTACCGGCGTGACATTCACAAGGGCATTCTGTTTGTTGATGTGGCCCCGTCCCTGCACTTTCCAAGGGAAGTGGATTTCGATCCCAGTTGGCAGATCAAGCTGCGCCTGGAGGTGTATTTCAGGGGTGACATAGTGCGCCATTGAAGGCCTGAATGATGCCGTAAATAAAAAGTTACGTAAAAACTCTAATTCATTGCTCTGTGCAATAATCGGTGGGAATGGTTTTTCGGTACTAATAACAATAAAAATCATGTAATTAGTCTTTGTTTTGCCTCGGGTGTTGTCCTTGTAAAGCGCCAGCCGTTCTCGGCCCTTTACAATCTGCGTGAATGAACATGCAGTTTTTATCTAAAATGCCTGGCTTCAGCCTGGCCGGGCTCTGGGCTAAGGTGGCAGGGTTCCAGATTGCCAGAGCCCTGTCCATGTCCAGCCTTGCCCCACCTATCGCCGCCCGCCATTCCCTTATCGAAGATCTGGCTGCCCTGTTGACCGGTGCCTGCCTGGTGTCCTTCGGCATCTTCTTACTGCGTGAAGCGGGACTCTTGACCGGCGGCACCGCCGGGTTGGCGCTGTTGTTGGCACAACTGGGCCACTGGCCGTTCGGGCCGGTGTTCTTGCTGGTAAACCTGCCTTTTTTCTACCTGGCTTGGCGAAAGATGGGGCCGGCTTTCACCCTGCGCACCTTGCTGTCGATACTGGTGGTGTCCCTGCTTACGGACAACCTGGGGACTGTGGTGCAGCTCAGCCAGGTGGCGCCGGCCTTTGCCGGCCTGATAGGGGGCTTGTTGATGGGGGTGGGGCTGTTGATCTTCTTTCGCCACAGGGCCAGCCTGGGGGGCTTTAACATCTTTGCCCTCTACCTGCAGGAGCGTTACCAGCTGCGTGCCGGCCTGGTACAGATGGCCCTGGATTGCACCATAGTGGTGGCGTCGTTTTTCGTGATAAGCCCTTGGCTGTTGGCCTGTTCGGTGCTTGGGGCCCTGGCCCTCAACTTTATCCTGGCGGCCAACCACAAACCGGGCCGTTACCAGGGGGCCTGATTTAAGGTGTTGATTTTATGAGCGTGTATCCACTATGATGCCCGCCACTTTATGGCCCATTTGACTGCATAGGAGAAACAGCAATGACAAAACGCATCCAATCCAATGCAGGTCGCGGCCGGTAATCAAGCGCATTACTTCCTGACTTACCCGCTCTGCCCGGCCCCTGGCCTGCCAATTTTCCATCTGTGATTTCGCAACAATAGGAAATTGGTGATATGGGCAACTCCGTCCAAATTCTCACTGACAAGATCACCCTGATCGCCTCGCCCACCACTTGGGTCGAGGGACTGGCAATACAACAACTGCGACATACCGCCGCCTTGGCCGGCATGGTCAAGGTCGCCGGCATGCCGGATCTGCATCCTGGCCGGGGCTACCCCATTGGCGCCGCATTTTTCAGCCAGGGCTGTATCTACCCGGCCCTGGTGGGCAATGACATCGGCTGTGGCATGGGCTTTTGGCAGACCAGCCTGCCGTTGGCCAAGGTCAAAATCGACAAGCTGGCCCGCCGTCTGGTGGACCTGGAAGGCCCACTGGGAGCACCCTGGGCAGAGCTGGTGGCACAAGGCAAGGCCAGGCTGGGTATCGATAACGCCCACTTCGACCAGGCCTTGGGCACCATAGGTGGTGGCAACCACTTTGCCGAATTCCAGGCGGTGGACTGCCTCCATGATGCTGGCGCCTTTCCCGGTGACCCGAGCCGGTTGCTGCTGTTGGTGCACTCCGGTTCGCGCGGCCTGGGCCAGGCCATTCTGGCCCGCCACCTTGTTGAGCACGGCCATGAAGCCCTGGCAGCAGACACGCCGGCCTTTGGCACTTACCTGGCGCAGCATGATGAAGCGGTGCGTTGGGCCGAGCTCAACCGGGAGCTTATCGCCAGGCGCTTCCTGGCGGCCATTAGGGCCGAAGGGCAATGCCTGTTTGACCTGAACCATAACCTGGTCAGCCCTTACAGCCTGGCCGGGCAAGCCGGCTGGCTGCACCGCAAAGGTGCCACCCCGGCCGATCAGGGGCTGGTGGTCATACCCGGCTCCAGGGGCGACTACAGCTACCTGGTGCAGCCCAAGGCCGACGCCAAAGCCCTACATTCCCTGGCGCACGGGGCTGGCCGCAAGTGGCAAAGGGGCGAATGCAAGAGCCGCTTGAGCCATAAATACCGGCGGGAAGATCTGGTCCGCACCCGTTTCGGCAGCCAGGTGATCTGTGCCGACAAGACCTTGCTGTTTGACGAGGCGCCCCAGGCCTACAAGGACTGCCACAGTGTGGTCGACGACCTGGTCCAGGCCGGCCTGGTCCAGCTGGTGGCCAGGCTCAAACCGGTGGTGACCTTCAAAACCCAGGGAGGCTGCGCAGGATGATGCTATTGCAACTGTCTGCCGGCCAGGGCCCCAAGGAATGCCAGCAGGCCCTGGTGTTGGCGGCGCGGCAACTGGCGCTGGAAGCCAGCGCCCTGGACGTGACCCTGACACCAGTGTCAGAGCAGGGGGAGGACGCCAGGTCCCTGCTCTATGCCTTGTCGGGGCAGGGGGCCCAGGCCCTGGTCAGGCGCTGGCAGGGCACCTTGCTCTGGGTATGCCAAAGCCCCTTCAGGCCTCGCCACGGCCGCAAGAACTGGTTTTTCTCAGGCCGGGGTTTTGCCGTCAGCGAACCGGCGCTCAATGAGGGCATTCAGTACAAGGCCTGCAAGGCGTCCGGCCCCGGTGGCCAACACGTCAACAAGACGGCGTCGGCCATCCAGGCGGTGCACCTGGAGAGCGGGCTTAGGGTGGCGGTGTCTTCAGAGCGCAGCCAGCATGCCAACAAGCGGCTGGCCAGGGCCTTGCTGCTGCAAAAGCTCGCCGAGCGCCAGCAGCAGGCCAGGGACCAGCAACAACGCCGGCGCTGGCAACAGCATTGGGAGCTGGAACGCGGTAAGCCGCTGCGTACCTTTGTCGGACCTGGCTTTGTGGAGAAGTAAAAAAGGGCGCCATTCGGCGCCCTTTTTTTATTCGCTGAGCAAGCTGATGCCGTAGAGGCCGCCGGCGATGGAGCCGGGGGCGGCTTCGAAGCGCAGCCTGAACTGGGGCTGCTGCCGTATCTCCTTGGGCAAGGCAAAATCCCGGCTGAAAAAGCCTGGGCCCTGGCTGCCGTCCAAGGTGATGTCGGCCAGCTTTTGACCGTCAACCAGGATGCTGAAGCGGCGGTCCTTGTCCAGGCCGAAGAAGGTCAGGCGCAGGGTTTTACCCTTGCCCTGTGGATTGTTCATGCGGTAGCTGAACCAACCGCTGGCGTCGCGCCAATGGCGGTCCTGGTTTACTCCGGCCCGGCTGCCCTGGCTCTCAAAGAAGTGGTCTGCCTCCGGTTGCTGCTCGCCCGGCGCTATGGTGTCGACGGTGATCCTGGCCAAGGCCTGCCTGGCCGCTTCCCGGCTTTGGGCCTTGGCGGTCAGGGCCTTCAGGCCGTCCGGGGTGCTGTAGGGCCAGTAGAGCATGTAGCGCGAGTCGTGCAGGCGAAAGAAGGGGACCAGCTGCAGCGGCGGCTGGTCTTTGGGATAGAGCAGGTCCCCGGTGCTAAAGGCCAGTGGGCCTTGCTGCCGTTGCAAGCCTGCCAGGAAATCGGTGCTGTCGGCCACGAAGATGGGGGCCGCTTCCAGGGGGCAGCGCTGGCCCTGGGCAATGTGGCCCATGCGCGAACCGTCGGCCAGGAAGTTGAGCTTTTCACCGGGGTAGGGATTGGTCTTGGCGGCCAGCACTATGGGCCCAAAGAGCACGGCGTAGTAGTTGGACTGGTCGGGCATTTGTTCCAGCGACAATGCCATGGGCAGTTTGAGGCTGATCTGGTCCCCCTTTTGCCACTGGCCGGCCAGGCTCAGATATTGGCCTGGCTTGGCGGTAACGGCCCTGGGTGTGCCATTGACCCGCAGTTCCAGTTGCCCGGCCTTGACCCAACTGGGATAGCGGATCTTCAGGGGCAGGGAGCTGGCCTGCTCGAAAGTGATAAAGACGCTGTCATCGTCGGGAAAACGGGTGTCCAGGCTGAGCTTGACCCCTTTCTCAGTCCAATCCAGCCGGGAAGGGATAAAGAGGTTGATGTAGAGGGCGCTCTGGTCGGTGGCGTAGATCATGGCGCCGTATTTGCTGTGGCTTTCGATCCCTGAGCCGACGCAGCACCACATGGCCTTGTCTGCCTGGGAATAGACCCGGTAGTGGTTGGGGCGCATGGGCGTGAAGTAGACCAGGCCGCCGTCGTCTGGATGTTGGGAAGCCAGTATGTGGTTGTAAAGGGCCCGCTCGTAGTAGGCCAGGTAGTCGAGGCCCCCTTGTCGTTGGTAGAGCAGCCGAGCCAGTTTCAACATGTTGTAGCTGTTGCAGGTTTCAGGCCCTTCCACCTCTTCCACCATGCTGGAAAAGTCGTCCTTGGGGTGGAAGTGTTCCCTGACGCTGTTACCGCCGATGGCGACGGTGCGCTGCTCCACCACCTGGTGCCAAAAATAGTCGGCCGCCGCGCCCATGGCCCTGTCCCCTGAAACCTGGGCTATGCGCTCAAAGCCGATGACCTTGGGGATCTGGGTGTTGGCATGGAGGCCGTTGAGCTGGTCTTGCCCATGGGCCAGCGGCTGCAGCAGCTGCTGCTGGGAAAAGCGCTTGGCCAGCTGCAGGTATTTGTCCTGGCCCGTTATCTCGTAGAGGTCGGCAAAGACTTCATTCATGCCCCCGTACTCGGTAACCAGCATGGCTTGCATCTGCTCGTCGCTGAGCCCCTCGACCAGCCAATCGGTCCAATCGCTAAGCTTGATCCACATGGCCAGAGCCTGGGCCGACCCCGTGTAGCGGTAGGCGTCGCGCAGCCCGGCATAGAGCTTGTGCAGGTTGTACCAGGGCACCCACTTTTGGTTGAGGGTGAACAGGTCGGCCTGGATATCCCCTTGGTGGATCTGCTGCCAAAGCGCGCTGCCCCCGGGGACGCCGCCGATATAACCGGTCCCCAGCTTGTCCTGGCATTTTTTCAGCTCGTCGAGCATGTACTGGAGCCTGGCCAGCAGCGCCGGGTCGCCGGTGCTGGCATACATCAGCGACAGGGCGCTGAGGTAATGGCCCCCCATGTGCCCGCCCAGGCCGTCGGCTTCCCAGTTGCCGTAACCGGGCTTGGGCTGGGGCAGGCCGGCTTCGGCCCTGAACGGTGCCAGCAGGCGGTCCGGGTCCAGGCTGTCGAGGTAGTGGCGGTTGGTATCCTGAGCCTGCTTGAAGGGACTTGGCAGCAGCCGCACCTCTTGTAACGGCAGGGTTTCAAGGGGGAGCGCCTGGGCCAGGGTGGGGGCCAGGGCCAGCAGCAACAGCAGGCGTTTCATGGCATACCTCATAAAAAAGCCCCGCCGGGGGGCGGGGAAGGGGTCGTACTCTGGTTAGTCAGCGAGGGCGGCGCTGCCGAAAACGGGCATGCCGTTTTCATCCCAGCGCAGCGGCTTGACAAAGGTGTGGCGGTTGGGGTCCCAAAGGGGGTCCCCTTCGATCTCGGTGTAGGTGCGAGCGTGGTAGACCAACAAGTCGGTTTGGCCGTCTTCGCCGAGCGTGAAGCTGTTGTGGCCGGGGCCGAAGATCTTGTGCTCGGGGGCACTGACCAGCACCGGGCTTTGGGACTTGGTCCAGCTCTTGGGATCCAACAGGTCGCTGTTTTCGTCGGCCCACAACAGGCCCATGGCGTAGTTCTCGTCGGTGGCGCTGGCGGAATAGGTAATGAAGAACTTGCCGTTACGGTGCAGCACCGCCGGCCCCTCGTTGACCAGGAAGCCACGGCATTCCCAGTCGAACTCTGGCTTGGTCAGTAACACCGGCTCGCTGGCAATGCGCCATGGCTTGTCCATCTTGGCGATATAGAGGTTGGAATTACCGGCAATGTCGTTGGCCTTCTGGGCCCAGAGGTAATAGAGCTGGCCCTGGTGGCTAAAGGTGGTGGCGTCCAGGCAGAAGCTGTCGATACCGGTGTCGATTTGCCCCAAAAATTCCCAGTGGCCGGCCACCGGGTTGGCGTCCTGGCAGCGGATCACATACATGCGATGTTGGAACAGCTGGTCTTTGATTTCCCGGCTGGGGGCGGCGGCAAAGTAGATGTACCAAGCCCCCTGGTTGAAGTGGATCTCCGGTGCCCAGATAAGGTCCGAGTAGGGGCCTTCATCGGGCTTGCGCCACACCATCACGGTATCGGCGTCTTTGAGGCCGGCAATGGTCCTGGCACGGCGCAGCTCTATGCCGTCGTAGGCCGGTACAGAGGCGGTAAAGTAGTAATAGCCGTCACTGTGTTTGTAGATAAAGGGATCGGCGCGCTGCTCAATCAGGGGCGTCAGTAGGGTCACGTCTGGCTCCAACAGGCTATTTGGCATTGATGATCTGGCGCTGGCTGACCGGTGCACCCTGGGGGGCCTCGGTCAAGACGCCTTTTTTGATTTCCTGATAGAAGCGGTCGGTGATGCGGTATCGGTACATCAGCAGCCCCATCAGGAAGTGGAAAACACCGGGAATGATGGTCAGCATCAGGGCCAGGCCGTTGAGGGTGTAGCCGCTTTGCACCTGGTCCGGTTCGTAGTTAAAGAAGGTCAGCAGGCTGCCCACCAGGAAGCCGGCGATGCCCATGCCTGCCTTCTGGCAAAAACTGATGCCACCAAAGGCCAGGCCAGACACCCTCTTGCCGGTTTTGGCCTGGCCGTAGTCCACCGCTTCGGCGATGGCCGACCAGAACACGGGGGCGTGCAGGTCCACCACGAACGACAGCAGGAAATAGAGCGCGAAGGCCAGCAGCACGTCCCCCTGGCCGACGGCGAAGTACAGCACCAGGCTGATGGCTCCGACCGCAATCTGGCTGACCCTGAACAGCTTGACCTTACAGTAGCGCTTGGTGATCCAGGTGGAGGCCACCATGGCCAGAATGGCCGCCACCACGCCGGTGGACAGGAACATGGACATCAGCGTGGCGTCCCCGCCCAGGAAATATTTGGCGTAGTAGGCCGCTACCGAGCCGCGCACCACATAGCCTATGGTGCCCACCACACAGACGGCGCACAGCACCAGCCATTGGTCATTTTTCAACAAGGTGGCCAGCTGTTCGCTCAGGGGCTTGCGCTCCACCTGATGCTGTACCCTCTCGGTGGTGGTGAAAAAACAGAACAGGAACAGCAGGCAGGCCATCAGTGCCATCAGTCCCATGGCGGCCTGGTAACCGGCCGCCAGCTGCGCTTTGCCTCCCCAGCTTTCGGCCAGGATAGGTACCACTATGGTGACCAGGAAAGCAGCCACTTTGGCGAAGAACAGGCGATAGCCGTTGGCGGACAGTCGCTCTTTGGGATCGTCGGTCAGCACCCCTATGATGGAGATGTAGGGAATGGTGACGGCGGTGAACATCAGGGTCACGAAGATGTAAGTGGCGTAAGCCCACACCAGCTTGGCGTTGTAATCCCAGTTTGGGGTACTGAAGGTCAGGAAGACGGCAATACCAAAAGGTACCGACAGGAACAGGAAGTAGGGGCGGTAGCGACCCCAGCGCGTGGTGTGGCGGTCGGTCAGCATGCCCATCATCGGGTCGGTGAAGGCGTCGATCAGGCGCACCACCAGGAACAGCACGGCTACATCGGTCGCCTTCAGGCCGAAAACGTCGGTATAGAAGAAGGTGATGATCAACATCATGGATGACATCACCACGTTGACGGCCATGTCGCCGGCCCCAAAACCGACTTTTTCCAGCACCGACAGTTTCTGGTTTTTCACTACCGCTTCCCCCGGGTTATGACCAGCAGGTGCCACCTTTTTGCTGCTTTACGGCACCGTCATGGTATAGGGTTGTAATGGTTAACGTACGCGTAAAGTCGTATCGTATTACTAATTTGTGTGGTGTTGCAAGCCTGCTAACAGTTTGCAAAGACCCTAATAGGGAGCTTGGCCTGCGGCTGACCGGCCTGGCGCCAGAAAGAAAGGCTACTGGGGGAGTGATGGGGCGACAGGGGTTTTGTCTGGCCCCAGCTTGCCGTTAGACTGGGTCCGGCAGAAAAGTAATACAATACTAATTAAGGAGCCTTTATGCAGCCCCCAAACCCCCTGAAACTGTTGCTGGGTTGTGCCTTGCTGGCCAGCAGTGCCTGTGCCCAGCAAGTCAGTATCCACGACCCTGTCATGGCCAAGGACGGTGACACCTACTACCTCTTTTCAACGGGCCCTGGCATTACCCAATACCACTCCAAAGACAAGGTGCACTGGCAACTGGATGGGCCGGTGTTTGACCCTGAGCCCAGCTGGGCCAGGAGCGCCATCCCCGACTTTGCCGGGCACCTATGGGCACCGGATCTGGTGCAGCACAACGGCAGCTTCTACCTCTACTATTCGGTATCGGCCTTCGGTAAGAACACCTCGGCCATCGGCGTCACGGTCACCAAGACCCTGGACAGAAGCAGCCCTGAATACGGCTGGCAGGACAAGGGCATAGTCCTGCAGTCGGTGCCGGGGCGAGATCTGTGGAATGCCATTGATCCGGCAGTGGTTTTTGACGATGAAGGTACCCCCTGGATGAGCTTTGGTTCCTTTTGGGATGGCCTTAAGATCGTCAAACTGGACCCCAGCCTGACCCGCCTGGCCGAACCCCAGCAATGGCACAGCATTGCCCGCCAGGCCCGCCCGGCTTTCACGCCGGACAGCCAGGCCGGCCCAGGTGAACTGGAAGCCCCCTTTATCTTCAAGCACGGTGACTATTACTACCTCTTCGTGTCACTGGGCCTGTGCTGCCGTGGCCAGGACAGCACCTACCACCTGGCGGTCGGCCGTTCTGCGTCGGTAACGGGGCCTTACCTGGACAAGGAAGGCAAGGATCTAGACCAGGGGGGCGGCACTGTGATCCTCAAGGGCAACAGCGCCTGGCCTGGCTTGGGCCATAACAGCGTCTATCGCTTTGACGGCCAGGATCTGCTGGTTTTCCACGCCTACGAAGGGGCTGATAACGGCCTGCAGAAGCTCAAGATAGCTCCCATCCAATGGCAGCAAGGCTGGCCGGTGATCGATCCCAAGGCCCTGGACAGCTACCAAAGCGTCTTGGAGCAGTGATGGCAAAGGCCCCGCAACGGGGCCTTTAACTTATCTGACCAGTCTCAGAGCTCCCGCCATGGCAGTACTTTCATCGTTGACGTTAACGGAATTCCCTAAAGGTTAACTTTAGGTGTTGAACCTGCGTTTTCTTCGCTCTACACTCGTCAGTCATATCGTAATACAAATTGAATGCTGCGACGGAGCGGCCCCAGAACCGCAGGGCCAAGGCGGCGTTAAAACCCCAGCATCGAGACTGAGGCAGGAGAGAAGAATATGTCAGCGCTACGCATTACCACCCTGAGCCTGGCCCTGGCGGCTGCCCTGGCTGGCTGTGCCGATACCACGGCCCTGAACACCGGCAAGGACGATGGCAGCTTTACCAATCCCATCTTCCCCAACGGGGCCGATCCCTGGCTCGAGTATTTCGACGGCAACTATTACCTGACCACCACCACCTGGACCTCCCAATTGGTGATGCGCAAGTCTCCGACCCTGGCCGGCCTCAAAGATGCCCCTCCCGTTTATCTGTGGTCGGAAACCGAGGCCAGTCGCTGTTGTAACTTCTGGGCCTTTGAATTCCACCGCCTCAAGGGGCCCAAGGGGTATCGTTGGTATCTGATGTTCACCTCCGGCAAG